>JAGQHH010000428.1 GCA_020431945.1 Cyanobacteria bacterium HKST-UBA02
GGCTCAACGAAGGTTTCGCCACCTATTATTCACTCCTCTATGCCGGTCACGCTCACGGCAAGGATGATATGACCTATGGTCTCTATCAGAATCTCAAGCATGTCCTCGAGCACGACGACGGGCGCCGCCCCGTGGTCGACCGCCATTACGATCACCCCTACGAGCAATTCGATCATCGTGCTTATGCCAAAGCAGCCCTCATTCTTCATATGCTCAGAAGCCAGCTCGGCGAGGATCTCTTTCGCCGGTGCGTGAAAACCTATCTGGAGCGGCACCGTTACCAGTCTGTGGTCAGCGAGGATTTCAATCGCATACTCGAAGAGCTGTCCGGGCGCTCCTTCGATCGATTCTTCGATCAATGGCTCTACAAGCCGGGTCAGCCTGAGCTGGACGTCCAGTATTCCTGGGACGAGAAATCCGGTCTCGCCCGGGTGAGCATCAACCAGAAACCGTCCCGGCCTGTTAGCGACGACAGCAAGCCGTACTGGCTGCAGACCGGGCACCAACGCCGGGGAGGCGAGGGTCCTCAGACCCAGGCTCCGGCACCTCCGACGGTGTTCCATTTCCCCCTTCTGCTCCGCTTCAAAGCAGGGGATACAGTTATCGACCATCCGGTGGAAGTAAAGGAAGGCGAAGAAGACTTCTATGTAAAACTGGAGAAAGCACCGGATATAGTGCGCATCGATCCGGACCTGACAGTGCTCGCCAGGATCCATTTCAATCCCCCGGCCGAGATGCTTCTCAAACAACTCCAGGACAGAAGCGATACGGCAGGTAGAATTCTAGCTGCCGAGAAGCTCGACTGCTTCGACAATGAGAAGACCCTCGACGCCCTGAAGACCTGCCTGCAGGGCGACGAATTCTACGGTGTCCGGGTGGTGGCAGCCCGGACCCTGAGGCGGATCCACAGCCCCGAGGCCCTGACTGTCCTCTGCCAGAGCCTGGCTCAAAAGGATGCCCGGGTAAGAAATGCCGTGGTGGATGCCATCGGTTATTTCTTCAGTCCCAGGGCCAAGTCGACCCTGGTGGCTCATATAGAGAAGGAGAAGAATCCCGCCATCACCGCCACCGCACTCAAAGCCCTGGGACCTTTCCACAGCCGCAATGTCAGAGACCTGCTCACAAGCTCCCTGAGCCGGCCGTCTTATCGGAACATGATTGCCGTGGCGGCTCTCAAAGCAATTCGAGCCCAGGACGATCCTTCATATAAGGATGCGATCGTCAGGGAGATCGACAAACGCTCGCCGGACTTCGAAGCCCACGGTATCGGCACGGCGCTTGCCACTCTGGCCTTTATCTCCCGAAATGAAAAAGACAAGAGCGATATAAGGAATCTACTGGCCGGCTATCTGAATTCACCAAGACAGTCCCTCAGGCTGAACGCCATAAACGCCCTGGGCGAGCTGGAGGAGCACAGCGCTATCGCCATGCTCGATACATTCGCTTCGGCCGCCCGGGACACCCCGGAAAGAGATTCGGCCCAGCGGGCAATCGCCAGGCTGCGCTCGGCAGGCAAACCGGCGGACAATCTCAAGGACCTTCGCGATGAGGTCATCGAGCTGCAGAAAAGCCAGCGGGATCTCAAGAAAGATCTGGATGCCCTGAAGAAGCAGCTCGAAAAGAAAAACGAGAGAAAGCCGCAGCCGGGCGGCAAATAATCTCCAGAAAAACCGCTTGTCAGGCGCCCGAAAACCCCACCCAGGCAGCTGGAAGAGCACCGGGGAACAATCTCCGGGGCAGGTCTGTCTAATTAACCAGTTCGGAATTGCCCGGAATCCAAAATAAACCAAAGAAAAGCGTCAGGAAGCCCCGCGGGCAGCCTGAAGCAGCACACAGCGTGTTTGTCGATCTACTCTAAACAAAAGGAACAGGAAAATGAAACCCAGCAAGATGAGCCTCAGGAGAAGTCTTTTAGCCGCCACTTTGATCATCGGTCAAACGTTCGCAATGCCATCGCTGGCAGTACTGGCAGCAGACTCCAGCGTAAGGCTCGCCGGCCAGGTGGTAGTAAGCGATCTGGCCAGCGCCGGCGGATTCACCAGCGAGAAGCGTGCCGCCCAGGTCCAGGAGAATCTGGACAACGCTCTGGTAGCGAGCACCGATAAGACACCATCAGCAGTGGGTATCGCTTATGTCAGCGGCATGCCGGTCCTCACCCTGGGCGGCTATAACGTCGTCACCGTAGACACCGCCAGCGCCCGCGCCCTCTCCACCACCCCGGCGCTCCTCGCCGAGAAGTGGGCGAACTCTCTGCGCGCCGCCTTGAGAGATCAAGCCAGTATCAATGCCTATGTCTCCCATCTCAACGGCGACTTCCAGTCGAGCGCACCGCCAGTAGCGGCACAAGCCCCGATGCCTTCTTATAACAACTCTGCTACATTCCAGGCTCAGAGCCCGGCAGCGCCTGTCTACGCACAGGGACGTGTAGTCTACGCTCCAGCCGGAATGGTCATCCCCGCCACCCTCAAGACCTCTGTCTCGAGCGAGCTGGCCAGAGCAGGTGACGTGATTCAAGCCGAAGTCAGTCAAGCCATCATCCTGGGCGACACTCAGATCCCGGTGGGCACCACCCTCCTCGGTCAAGTGAGCGACGCCGAAGCCGGAAAATATCTCGGCCGCACCGGCAGCATGGCTATCACCTTCACCAGGATGCGCACGCCGGACGGCATGGAAGCTCCGATAACAGCCCATATCATGGGCTCGATAGACAAATATGCCACCACCGGAACCCAGGGCGATACTCTGAAAGGCGAGACCTGGAAAGGCAAAGTCGTCCAGGCCGGAGTCCGGAGCCTTGTAGGAGCCGGTACCGGAGCCGCCCTCGGCACAGCCGTCGGTGCTATCGCCAACGGTGGCAGAGGAGCCGGTCGCGGCGCCTGGTCCGGAACAGCCATCGGTGCCGGTGTGGGACTTGCCCAGAGCGTGCTTCTCAGAAAGGGCTCCAACGTCACCCTGCCGAGCGGCACCCCGATCAAGCTGCAACTCGACTCGGCCTTGCAGATGGCGGCATCGCCTTCCACCACCCTCTCGGCCCCCATCGCCTACGGCAGCATGTATCAATAAATCAGGTTTTTCTGAGCGGGAAAAGAGGGCAGCAATGCCCTCTTTTTTTCGGTCATTTTCGCTTACTTGTCGCTTATATGAATCTTCAAGCCTGGACGAGCCTTTTGCAGGAGATCGGCGATAGTGGGGTCGAGGGTCTGGCAGCGATGGAAACTCAGATTCTTGATCTTCGATTCGGACAAGAGCTTGATCAGGGCCGGACCATCGATCTTTTCGAGCTCGTAGAAGCTGAGGCTGGTGAGCGAAAGTTTGCGTATCACCGCAAACGGTGTCCGGCTGACCTCGAGCTCCTCAAGATGCGCGAGCGCAGTCAAGCCGCTGGTGTCACCGTTTTCGATACCGCTCAGATCGATTCTCAGGCGCCTCAATCGGGGCAGCCTAGCAAGTGTCGCCAGAGAAGCATCGGTCAGTAGAGTGCATCGCCTGACTCCCAGGTCTTCCAGAGAAGTCACTTTAATCAGCCTGGCAAGACCGCTGTCATCCACGGTGCTATTGTTCAGATCCAGGGAGGCTAGATGGGTCAGCTCGGCGATTTCGCCGAGACATGCGGTATCGATCCCATCGCAGCTGATCAGACAGAGCTCCCGGAGCGACGGGAGCTGTTTCACCCAGGCAAAAGTTTCCCGGTCGACATCGCACTCGATGAGCTTGAGAGTACGAATCCTCAGTCCGGCGATGGTGCACAGAGTCTGACCTTGAAGCTCGTCATGCTTGAACTGCAGATAAGTGATGTCCTTGCGACCACGCAACTCCTCGAGGGGGTGCCTGGACATGTGACCCTGTACGATAAAACTCCCGGGTCCTTTGTATTCCTCGAGCCGGGGCGCTTCTTCATCTAGTTTCGGGAAGCTGTTGTATTGCTCCGGTCCGGGCGCTACCTCGGCAGTTTCGTCCTGATCGGAAGCCTGCCGATCGAAAAACAAAAAAACAGAAAGGGCCAGAGACGATAATAAAAGAATCGCAGCTCCGACCGGAAGCAATCTAATGTCTTTTCGCGGCGGAGAAGCTTCGGTCTGGTCCGGGCTTTCGGTCGCTTCGAGAGCGGCATCCTGATCGCGACGAAGCTCTTCCAGAACAGCGGCGAAAGAGACGAACCGGGAATCCGGATCCTTGGCAAGGCAGGTCTCGACCAGGGCGATCAGATCTCGAGGAATCGCCCCGGAGCAGAAAGCCTCCAGGCTCGGAGCAGGCTGCTCGATTTGCATCATCAAAGTGGTCAGACCCGATTCCCCTTCGAAAGGCAGCTTACCTGAGAGCACCTGAAAAGCCAGACAGCCGAAGCTGTAGATATCTGATCTCTGATCGAGCTCCTGACCCTGGGCGGCTTCCGGGCTCATGAAAGCCGGCGAGCCCAGGGCACCGCCGGTCTTTGTATGGGACATAGCCTCCCGGCTCTCCGACTCGACGAATTTGGCGATGCCGAAATCGACGATCCTCGCTGATTCATGACCGGCTCCCCGGCAATCATGACATTGGCAGGTTTGACGTCACGGTGCAGGATCTCATGACGATGACAGTGCTCGAGCCCCTCGGCGATATCGATCAGGATCGATCTCGCCCGCTCCGGATCGAGTCCGCCCTCGATCTCGAGAATGGTATCGAGGGACCGACCCTGCACCAGCTCTATGGTGAGATAGAGTTGCCCGTTTTCGAGCTGGCCGAAATCGAGAATCCTGACTATATTGCGATGCTCGAGACTGGCCGCCGCCCGCGCTTCTTGCTGGAAGCGCAGGACCAGCTCCGGAGTCGGGTCCGGATGGAGCAGTTTGATGGCCACATCGCGGTTGAGAACCTGATCCCAGGCTTGATAGATCGATCCCATACCGCCGGCTCCGAGCCGGCGAACGACTTTATAGCGATCAGCGACTATTTCGTCAGCCTGCACATTGCTCCCCGAACTGTATGGCGACCCTATACAATTATGCGCTATGACTAAATTCTGCTTCCTGACAAGCGATCAATACCCGTCTTTAGAGAAAGACTATCAACCTGCCATCGCCGCTCTGGAGGCAAAGGGGCACACCGCCTGCGTCCGGGTCTGGAATGACCGGAAAGTGGACTGGTCTCTCTTCGAGAATCTCGTAATCGCCTCCATCTGGGATTATCACAGAGACCTCGGGACTTTCCGGACCTGGCTTGCGCAAAGAGCCAGGCAGTCAAATGTGATCAATTCGATCGATCTCATCGAATGGAATCTCAACAAGCTCTATCTGAAAAAACTGGAAGAAGCCGGGGTGCCGGTGATCCCGACACTCTGGGCAGAGCGGCCCGAAATCGCCGACTGCCCCTGGAATAAAGTAGTGATCAAGCCCGCAGTAGGTGCAGGCAGTTTCGGAATGAGAGCCTTCGATTTGAATAGCGAAAAAGACGCTGCCGAGTCTCATATAGCCGGCCTCGCGGACAGATTGCCGGCTATGATCCAGCCGGATCTTCCCTCGGTAAGCGCCGAGGGTGAGTTCGTCATGGTCTATTTCGACGGACGTTTCTCCCATGCGGCCATACGTCCCCTGGGCGGTCATCAGGCATCGGTGGAAGACGAGATCGCTGCTGCCACGCTTGTCGAGCCCGAAAAAGAGCAACTGAATATAGGAGGGAAGGTCATCGAATGCCTTCCCTCCAAACCGTGCTATGCCAGAATCGATCTCGTCCGGGACCTCGAAAACCGCTATCTGGTGCTCGAGGTGGAGCTCATCGAGCCCTCTCTCTTTTTGAAAGAGAACCCGCAAGCAATTTCCGCCTATACAGCTAGCTTGTTAGCCGCCGCTCAGCAGCCGGCACCGAATTTCTGAAAATCAGTGTAAGAGATCTGGGTATCGAAAGCCGCTTCGGGACCGGAATAATCCTGATGGGCCTGACGGATTTCATCGAAACGCAACCACATCGCCACAAGAATCGTTTGCTCCTGAACATCGATGCTCTTCTCGAGTGCCTCGACGATTTCATGGCGAGAGATCATTTGATCCACCGGATTTGGTCTCATATCGAGAGCGTCGAAGTTGCGCACCGCATATTGCGAGATCGCGGCATCGCTGACACTGTCAACTGAGTAGAGGATCTTGCCGAGAGACTCCGGTCCGATGAGATGGAGAACTTCGAGAAGCTCATCCTCGAGGCGATTGAACGAGCACTCGAGAATTCTCAAAAGGGTGGTGCTGTCATTACGGCTGGTCATCTCTATACTCCTTCGAGAAACGGTTATTCGGTGGGAATAGCAATGAGTATAGCAACGAACTCTTGACAACTTCGTTCTGTTTATAATCCCTTAAAGAGGCCGCCGGATATGGTGCTCGCCAAATCTTCGTCCTGCTACTTGCCCGGTCTCTCCATCTCTTCGAGAACCCTCTCGTAGAGCGGGTCATTTAGAAGCAGACGGCGGGTCGAGATTTTCAGACCCGGGAGTTTCTTTTTCAGGGCTTCGATACCGGCAGGAGTGATCAGGTCGCAACCGTTGACCTTGAGCATCTTCAGAGTCTTGACACGGGATAGTTTGAGCAGTCCCGCGTCATCGAGTCTTTTGTTGTCCGAGAGATCGAGGGACTCCAGGGACAAACGAGATATATGAGAGAGACTGGTACCGTCCAGGTCCAGGGCCCCGAGACCGAGAATTCTGAGATTCTTCAAGCTATCGAGTACTTTCAGACCGGAAGAGTCGACGGCTGTGTGACCGATGTCGAGCCAGTATAAGAAAGGAAAAGAGGAAGCCGCCAGGGCCAGGCTTTTACTGGAGAGACCCCGGCAGTAGCTGATATCGAGACTGCTCAGACGATGAAGAACAGCAAGCTTTTCGAAGCCGCTATCAGTGATCGAATTGTGACCCAACCACAGACGCCGGAGATGGTCCATAGCAGCCACATATTCGAGATTCTGATCGGTGATGCCGGTCTCGCTGAGATCGAGCTCGGTCAACCGGTCGGGATTTATGTAGCGCAGGCCGGTTCCGGTCACCGGCGAGGAAGGCAGCCGCAGTGAGACAACATCCTTGTCCTTAAGGCTGGCCAGATCATCGTCGTCGATCTCGCTGAAACCGCTCACCCAGAAACTCTCAGAGAGCTCGGCAATCTTGTTCTTTCTGAAAGTCTTCTTCATCTGCTCGACTCTGGGGGAAGAGCGATGGTGACTATCTTTTTTGGTCAGCGAAATCTCAGGGCTGTGCGCCCAGGGGCGAACAATCATCGCCCAGGCGATCAGCCCGGCTACCGGCACCACAAGCGATATCATGAGCAGCCAGCGCCGACTCGCTGGTTCCCGGGGTGCCGGGATAGACAGATCATCAGATGAATCAGAAGATTGGGAGGCAATCAGCTCCAGAGCCTCATCCAGGGCATCGCGAAATTCAGACATGCTCTGGAACCGCTCGTCAGGATCTTTAGCCAGGGCTCGCCCGGCAATCTGATTAACATGATCGGCAAATTCGGCAAATTCGGCAGCAAATCCGGGAAAACTCCCGGGGGAAAGCCCGGCGAAGGGCTCATGAAGGTGCATTTCGTAAGTTTCGAGAACCGAAGCTCCCTGAAAGGGCGGTTTTCCAGAAAGGGCGAAAACCAGGACACAACCGAGACTGTAAATGTCGCTTCGAGAATCGGCGGCTCTACCCGAAATCTGCTCCGGGCTTACATAATAAGGCGTTCCCAGGGGACGGCCGGCCCGGGTGAGCTCGCCACCGCCATCCTCGATTCTGGCCAGTCCGAAATCGACCAGAAGGGGCTCCTTAATCCCATTCTCCTTTTCCACCAGCATGATATTGCTTGGCTTGATATCCCGGTGGATAACGCCATGTTCGTGAGCATAAGCAAGGGCTTCAGCCACCCTCCTGATAGTGGAAAGGGCCACCGAGGGCTCCAGGGGATGGCCGCCGCTGACTGCTTCGAAAAGATTGCGCCCCGCCACCAGGTCCATGACCATATAGAGCTGGCCGTCCGGTCCGGCTCCGAAATCAAGGATCCCCACTATCCCCGGATGCGTTAGCCTGCTCGCCACCCGGGCTTCCCGCTGGAACCTGACAATCCGATCGTCTCTGGATTCCGGGTCCGAGAGCACTTTGATTGCCACAGGCTTGCCCAGGGCCTTATCGACGGCGCTCAGCACCAGCCCGGAAGCGCCTTTGCCGATGAGACTCAGGCGTTCATAGCGCTCGCGCAGGAAATCCAGCTCTTCAGGCAGCTCACTATTAGCCATAACTCATGATTTACCACACCTGAAGCCGCCCCCATACGTATTTTCACGGATTTACTTCCTGGTGAGGCTTATTACCATATAGATATGCTTGTTTTTCGAGGTCGGAAAGTGAACAGACGGTTGATTCTGGCAATGATAGCGCTTCTTCCCTGGCTGGGGTCCCAGGCGGCTCTGGCTGCCGAGAAGTCGCCTTTCAATGTGCCTGATAGCCTGGCACTCAGTCAGGCGCCTGCCGGCGCTATCGAGAGCGGCCGGCTCGAGCCCGTCATTCCTCTGGAAACCTCGACTACAGGCGTGGATATAGTCGATGATTCTCTGAAATATCACTCGGTGATGGATCCTTCCATGGCAATGCCCATGACGCTCAACGGCAATGCCCAGATGAATCGTCCGCTGGTTGGCGCCGGCATTTATCAAATCCCACAGCAAGCCTCCCCCACGCCGATGCAGGCGGTTTCGAGTCCTGTTGCGACGACGAGCCCGGTTTCGACTGCGCAAGCAGCATCCCCGGGGAGCGGACCGAGCTTCACCCAGAAGCTCTCCCAGAGCCTCTGGCAGCAAGTGCCGACCATCAGCCCGGTGCCCATGGTGCCCATGACTCCTTATATGCAACCTGCTTATATGCCTTCGCCTTATATGCCCGCACCGGTCGTGCAAGTCGATACCAAGCGCGCCATCGGTCTCATCGGCGCCACCGCCCTGATGGGCGCCTTCGTCCAGAACGGCGGCGTAGGCGGTCTCATGAAGTCCCTGGGCATGGACAACCAGCGTCATATCCGCGGCAACGGCGGCTTCTGAATCTTCTATAATAGCCGGAGATGAAGAGTCTCCAGGTTAGCACTGTAATTTCCGTACTTTCTGTGCTCGCAGCGCTGCTTTGCTGTTTGCCTGCTTCGTGCGCAGCCGGGGAGAAAGCCTGGCTCTTCGAGCAGAAACACCAGATCTTCGGCCCCTGCAAAAACTATGTGAGCAAGGATTTCTTCCGGGGCGACAATTTGCGCGAGGGGACCGTCTTCGTGCACCGCCGGGACGAGCCGCATTTCTACTGTTTCAACAAAGCCAAGAAAGTCTATTATCGCGGTGACGGCAAAAGCGCCGCCAAGCGTATCAGTCTCATGGCGATCATGGACAGGAACTCCGGTGAAGGATTCGACTGGAGCAATGCCAAATGGCGACTGGTGGGCAAAGAAAAAATCGCCGGCATGGTAACGAG
>JAGQHH010000429.1 GCA_020431945.1 Cyanobacteria bacterium HKST-UBA02
CCTGCAGCGATTCCTCGATAGCCATCGTCATCCCGCCGCTGGACAATGTTCCCTGTGTTCTCACCGTCGATATCAAAGTCGGGGGAGTATCGGTTCCCAAGCCGGGCATGCTGGTCGGCGGTCAACGCGTCATTCCGAACGACGACGGCTACTCGCCTTTCGAGCCTGCATCGCACCTGCTCTAAGCCTGATCTGAATCCTGATCGAGGCCTTCCCTTTCAGCGTCGAAGAGTCCGGGCTCGGCTCCATCCATGGCCACGGATATGAGATGGGATGCCATATTCATGGCATAACCGAGACCATGACCGTTGAAACCGAGAGCAAAGAACAAGCCTTTCAATTCGGGATGCTCACCCAGAAGTGGCAAACCGTCTCTGGTGTATGCCATCACGCCTGAAAAACGATAGTCGATGGCCGCCCCCACCACTTCCGGGAAATAGTCCCGGAGATACTCTTCCAGCGCTGCCTGTACCGAAGGCGTGATGATGTCGGCATAGCCCACTTCTTCATTCAAGAAAAGCTGTCTTCTGCCTCCCAGGAGAAAACGACGGTCCGGGAGCTGCCTGAAATAGACCCAGCCATAATTGGCATAACAGAGCCGGTCCACCACTTCTTTCTCGAGCGGCTCGGTGACCAGAATCTGACCTCGGGCTGTATGGAACTTGTCCTCGAACCAGTCATCGATAAGAGAGCTGTAGGCGTTGGTGGCGAAAAGAACCCGGTCGCAGTTATAAGCACTCCCGACACTGTGTACGGTCAGGGGGCCCTCCTGGCCGTCCCTGGTAATTCGCAAAACATGCTCACCCTCGCGCACCGTAAGCCCTTCCTGTTCCGATGCCGAGGCCAGGAGCCGGCGCACCAGCTCCACAGGATTGATTCCAAAATCGCAGGGATTGTAGAGAGCGCCGTAATAGTCTCGGTCCAGGGGATCGTCCTTCAAGAACTCCACCTCGAATCCGTCTTCTTTCATAAGCTGGCTGGACTCCTCCAGCTCCTCCAGCTCCTCGATGGATGCAGCCAGAAGATAAGAACCCCGGGTGTCCAAGCCGACTCCCTCTTTCTCGGCGAATTCCCTGAGCATGGACTGGCTTTCCTGAACGAACGAATATATAGAATGAGCCCGATCCCGACCGAATCGTCTCACACACTCGTTGTAGTAAGTCTGGATACCCCGGAGGACAAAGCCTGCATTGCGCCCGGACGAGGCGCCTGCAAGCGCTCCGGACTCGAGAAGGATGACCGAGAGCCCCCGGCGCCTGGAAAGATGATAAGCGAGACAGGCGCCCAGAAGACCCCCGCCGACGATTACCACATCGGCACGCCCGGCTTCGCCCCTGCCGGGTCGTTGATCAGTTTGGTCCAGCCAGATTGAGCGCGTCATCTTACTATTTATTCCATGGCTGGTGAGCCCAGAACAATATAATATGTCTGATGACTTGGAAAAGGTTTGACATGATGCTGTCCGATTTAAGAAAAGAGCTGGATGCCATCGAGGAGCGGTTGACGAAAGTCAGCCAGTATCTTTGACCCTGACTCTATAAAAGAGAAGATTACCGAACTGGAAAAACAGACCCAGGACCCGGATTTCTGGCAGAACCAGAAAACCGCCCAGGAAATTACCAGAGCCCTGAGCCGTCTGCAGAAGACCCTGGAAATGTACAAGTCCTGGTTGACCACCACCGAGGATCTGAAAGTCCTTGCCGACCTCGGCCTCGAGGAAGAAGACGAATCGGTGGTCAAGGAGATCAAAGAAGGAGTGGAGCGACTCAACCGCGACCTCGAGCGCTATGAGCTCGAGCGCCTGCTATCAGGCGAATATGACGAGTCCTCCGCCATCGTTACCATCAATGCAGGCGCCGGCGGCACCGACGCCCAGGACTGGGCAGAGATGCTCCTGCGCATGTATCTGAGATGGTGCGAGGTGAAAGGCTATAAAACCGAGATCATCGACAAATCCCCGGGAGAGGAAGCCGGTCTCAAAAGCGCTACGTTCAAGGTCGAGGGGCCTTTCGCCTATGGCTATATGTCCTGCGAGAAGGGTGTCCACAGACTGGTGCGGAAGTCCCCTTTCAAAGCCGGAAATGACAGCCGTCAGACAAGCTTCGCTGCGGTAGACGTGACGCCGATCATGAATGACATCGAGTCCCTCATCGAGATTGCCGACGATGAGATCGAGGTCGAGACCATGCGCTCCGGAGGAGCCGGTGGACAGAACGTCAATAAGGTAGAGACAGCTGTCAGGATCGTCCACATACCTACCGGCATCGCCGTCAAATGCCAGCAGGAGCGAAGCCAGCTTCAGAATCGCGCCCTGGCCATGGAGCTACTCCGCTCCAAGCTGCTGGCGATCAAGCATGCCGAAAGAGAAGAAGAGCTGGCAAGACTGAAAGGCGAGTCAGTACAAGCATCTTTCGGAAATGCCATACGTTCATACGTCCTCGATGACCGCATGGTGAAAGACAATCGGACCAGGGCCGAGACCCCCCATGTCGAGGCCGTGCTGAATGGTGACCTGGATCAATTTATCGATTCCTACCTTCGCCATAAAGCTAGCGCTGACGGGGTAGAAGCAATCCTCTGATAGCCGCGCTAACTCCCCGAGCGATCCTTAAACACCGTGAAGGTAGGCATTAAGCGGGCTTAAGCGGCAAAAAACGACTCTCAATATACCCCAAAATAGGTTCCCGAGAGGATCATTTTCCGGTCTGTTGGCAAGCCCCACAAGCCTACACAGAATCATTGTTTGAAGTTGTCAAGAGACGCTTGATTTCACCACTCGACAACCAGGGTTAGGCTTTTCTTCAGAATTGTCAAAGGATATGGGAAATATAGACAATAGTTATTTTTGCTCTTGGTCTCGTTCTTGTTAGTTTAGACGTATCTATCGGATCCCATTCACTTCGGAAACCCAACTCTAAAGCCCTTCAACCAGCAACCCAATCTCAGAAAAACACCAAAGACCAGGACCACCGCGTGGTTCTGGTTGTTGTTTCCCCTGTGAGACCCGGTAGACATTGCTGGTTCAGGGCGGCTTTACTGCCTGGCGGATACACGACCGAAGCAAACAGGTCGCTCCGCCATCGGGCTTTTTGCATGAGCTCTCGCGCATAAAACACGCGGGCGCTTCGTGCTGAGCTCTCAGTTCCAAGCTGTTTGTCAACTTCTGACAGTCAGGCAGCCAAACGGCTGTCGAACTCTCAACCTAGATGGAGGTTAGACATCATGCAAAATGATGACCGACTGAGCAAAGCCCTTGCGCTACCTCCTCTGTGCGAGCCTCCGAAGACCTACGTCGAGTTCCTCCAGGAGCTCGCGAAGCATTCGGAGTACGCCGACACCGCTCCGGCGGTGATTCTTCGCGCCATCGAAACGATGGGTGAAGAGGAGGTCGACCAGGAGACCGACTGCGAGCGCCGCGCCTTCCTTCAGACCCTGAAGAAGATCGGCATCCCCTCGTGGAAGGCCTTCCGGCACGTCTGTGGTAGCCAGCTCTTTGCCTACAGGCTGATTAAGAGGTTTCTCGAGCCCGCCGCCGGTGGTGGCGCACAACTCAAGAAGCTTCTGGTTGTAGAAGGTGGTCCTGCCTCAGGCAAGGACTTCTTCCAGGACGGTATCGCCCGGGCTCTCGAGTCCCACGGTACTGTCTACGCGGTCAAGGGTTGCCCCGACCACGAGAACCCCCTGAACCTGCTCAAGTTCCTCTCCAAGGAGCAGCTGGCAGGCGTGGCGGATGCAGCCGGTATCGAGCTCGCTGTGCTCCAGCACATGCTGCTCACCGCCGGCGAGCCCTGCCAGCACTGCTACACGGCAGTGATGGGTGATCTCAACAATCCCAAGGAGACGCCGTCTCTGGCCGAGATCAAGGTGGAGCGCATCCGCCTGTCTCGCCGTTCGGCCGGTATCTTCGAATGGGTTCCGGGACAGGACTGCTCGCTGGTCGCCGCTCTCCGGCGCGCGAACCGCGGCATCCTCTCCATGCCCGACGCTTTCATGGAGCGCGAGGTCGAGCCCGGCAAGACCGATGAGCGGCTCATCCTTCTGGATGCCACTCAGTATCGGCGACTGCCCGGACTCTGCACCGGTCACGAGACCGTTGCCCCGAGCCCGCTCGATGTTTTCATGTACGCTTCCACGAACCGTGGGGCGTTCGAGACGTTCCTGAAGACCCTTCCGGACATCGATGCCTTCACCGGCAGGAGCGAGCAGCTGAAGCTGCCGTACAACCTGGTCCGTGTGGAGGAAGAGCGCGCCTACCGGACCGAAATGGAACGGTACGAGAAAAAGGCGCACTTCGGACCGCTCGCTCTTAAGATGATTGCGACCCTCGCCGTCATCAGCCGCTATGCGGTACCCAAGGAAGGGGAACCCTTCATCGACCCCATCGACCGGATGCGCTTGCTGCAGGGCGAGCACGTGAAGGTCAAGCCGCGCACCGGCTCCGACTGGTCCAGCACCTGGGCCACCGAGTCGGGTTCGAGCAGCGGCAGTGGATACGGCGGCGGTCTTGCCAGCAACCGGAGCGGTAGCACCGTTCTGGGCGCCCAGGCCAAGTCGCTTCCCGACAACGTCGCCATCACGCCGCAGCTGATGTGGAGCCTCATCGGTCCCGACGAAGGTCTGGCCGGGCTCGACATGCGGTTCATGATGAGCTTGCTTTCCCGGCTGAACCAGTACGGTCTCGGTCGTGACGGGCATCAGTCGGTGACCGCGCTGGAAGCTATCATGCTCCTGCGACAGGTCATCCACCAGAAGCTCGTCGACACCACCAACCTGACGCCCGAGCAGACCGCCATCCTGAAGCGGTGCCAGAAATGGCTCGGTGGCGCTCCAAAGCCCGGCGACGAATCCTGGGCGGCGGAAGCCAGCAGCAGGCCCGGTCTCATCGAGTCCGAGTACCGTCGTCTGTTGAAGCATCAGATCCTGCACGTGTTTGCCCCGGACTACGAAGAGCGCGCTCAAGAGCTCTTCCAGGACTACGTCCTGCACGCCATCGGCTACGCCGTCGGCGACAAGAAGGTCCGGCACAGCAAGCTCGGAGAGATTCCGGTCAACGAGGACCTCCTCAATGACCTCGACCGCATCCGCGTCGGCAAGTCGAAGGGGGCATTCCTCGACGACGATGAGAAGAAGTTCCGCAAGGCGCTTCAGACCATCATGTCCGACCGCAAGGACGAAATCATCGAGCAGCAGCTCGAGGGTCTCGAACCCGATTCGGAAGAGTATAAGGAACGGCGCAAGGCCCTTGCACGCGAGTACAAGGAAACCTGGGAAACCGTTCCCGAGCTCGCCAACGCGATTCGCACCAAGCTCGACACCGAGATTGGCGAAGCAGTCCAGAAACTCCTCACAACCGAAGTTGTGTCCGACCTTGATAAGAAGGAGCAGGCTCGCCTGCTCACCGCGAAGGAATTGCTGGAGAAACTCGGCTACAGCCCCAAGGGGATGAAGCAGATTCTCGAGTATGCCAAGCGCGTCAAGGTCTGGTCGCATCAAGCCTAAAGCTAGGAGACACAATCATGTCCAGTAACAACATCCTGTACACGCGGGAATCCCACCCGCACCTGTTCCTGCCTGAGGACCCGTTTCCGTACTCGTTCGAGAAGGAAGGTCTCAAGGCCACTCTGCGTGACTTTCTGAAGGTCGTTCGTCGGCACCCGGCATACGTCGAGCCCACCCACGCGGCCTTCCACCGCCTCTTCGTCCGCGACGGTCTCAACATGTCGCGCTCGGAAGCCCTGCTCCGCATGACCGGTCACGAAGTGCCGGCGTACAACAGCTGCGAAGCGTTCTTCGGCGTCGAGGACCCGATCCACAAGATCGTCAACTCCTACGGCTACCAGGCTGCCGAGGGCGGTCGTGCCCGTAAGAAGGCACTGGCCATCACCGGTTCGCCCGGCGCCGGCAAGTCCGACTTCGTCAACATGATCCAGTACAAGATCATGCGTCGGCGTGAGCCCATCCCGTTCCTGGGCGGCTCCCCGATGTGGGCGAACCCGCTCAACGCGCTGTTCCTGCCCAAGCTCATCGCCGCGAAGAAGACCAAGCGGCGTCGTGACGCCATGGTCAAGGAGCTCACCGGCATCATCGAGCGTCTGGACCTGAGCGGCGAGTCCGCTCTGGACTTCAGCGTCACCGAGGTCGGTGCCATCGCCAAGAAGCACGGCTTCAAGGCTGGCCAGGAGCTCGGCGCTGCCGAACTCGCCGCCATCATCATGGGCAGCGAGGAAGACTTCGTGAAGATCGTGTGCTTCGGTCTCAACCTGCCGAAGGCCACCGTCGACGCCCTCGTCCGTCCCGACCCCTGGGCGCAGGACGTGGTGCTCGGCGAGTTCTTCGGTCCGGCACTGGTCGACCGCGACGTCATGGATCTCGCCGGCCTCACCGAGAAGTACGGCGAGCTGAAGGGCAAGCGCAAGGGCGACGAGAAGTACGGCCACTTCGACGAGTCGTACGCCGTCGACCTGGGCGATTTCCCCATCGACAACATGTTCATGTCCGAAGGCGAGGGCATGGTGGACGTTGCCGAAGTGCAGCCCATCAACTTCGACCTGAAGGTGTGGCGTGGTGACGTCGACATCTCGGCGCTGGGCCTCTACGACGACCGCGACCCGCGGACCGTCAGCCCGTCCGGCGTGTTCAACAAGGGCAAGCTGATCATCCTCACCGAAGGCTTCCGGAACCCGCCCGAGGGCTTCCGTATCCTGCTCGAAGGTCTGGAAGGCCAGCGCCTGTCTCTGCCCGATCCGCTGGGTAACCATCACCAGCAGGGCGTGGGCTGGGAGGGGATGATCATCATCCACTCCAACGATGAGCAGTGGAACAAGTTCTGGAGCAATCCGGACCACCGCGCTCACAACGACCGTCTGCACTGGGTGAGCTTCACCTATCCGCTCGAGCCGCAGCAGGCCGCGGCGGTGACGGAGAAGCTGTACTCGCTGTCGTCCTTCGGTCGCCCGTCCGAGAAGGGCGGCGTCCACCGCGAGCCCCTGATGAGCCTCTACACCGGCATGTTCCGGGTGGCGACTCACCTCGACTGGGCGAGCAAGGGCAACCTGGGCTTCATGCCGGTCCTCCGCGCCTACATGGGCGAGACCGTGCGTCAGCCTGGCATGGGCACCGAGCTCGAGTTCCGCGCCCTTCGCGAGAAGGCTCCGTGGACCGAGGGCCTGGATGGCATGTCGCCCCGTGACATGGACACCATCCTCGGTGAGCTGGCCGCTCAGGCCAAGCAGGAGTTCGAGACCGGCAAGCGCGTCTCGCCGGGCTACACCGTCGCCGAGCTGCGTGACCACATGATCGCGCGGTTCTCCAAGGATCCCCGTCTCGACCAGAAGACGAAGGAGAAGTGGATCGGCTGGCTGCAGGGCCCGATGGAGCGTGAGTTCCGTCGTCCCGAGCTGACCAAGGTGTACAAGGCGGCGTTCATCCCGAACTTCACCGACCTGTGCCAGAACTTCTTCCGGAAGTACCTGGAGTACATCAAGTCCCTCAACCGCACGACTCCGAAGCAGGGCTTCTCCGGCGGCCAGTACCTGACCGCTCAGGACATGGAGCGCTTCCTGCAGGAGATCGAGCGCGCCGACACCATCGCCATCAACACGGCGCAGGCGGACAAGTTCCGCACCAACGTCATGGTGGCGGTCGACGCGTACAAGGATGAGCACGGTGTGTCGGAGCCTCCGTACACCTGCCACGAGGGTCTGAAGCGCTGCATCGAATCCTACGTGCTGCGGCAGGCCAAGGACATCACCGGCGTGATCGGTCTCACGAACCTCACCAAGGAGGAGAAGGAGCGTCTCGACGGTGCCAAGGCACGCCTCATCAAGGAGCACGGCTACGACGAGTACACGGCTGAGAAGCTGCTCGTCGAGGTGGCGATGACGCGCGACTTCCTGGTCGCTTAATCGAACTCGCTGACCTAGGCGCAGCCTAGTCGGCGGTTCGCGAATCAGTTGTGGGGGCGGGGTCCATCGTGACCTCGCCCCCCTTCTGTCTTCTCAACTAACCGACTGGCTACGCAAGTAGCACGTCCTGATGGAGGTTATCAATGGCTAAGAAAGACTTCAAGAAGCCTCACGGCGACAAGAAGGCTGGCGAGACCCCGGACGTGAAGCCGACCACGGAAGCCCAGGCTCCTGACCAGGAGTTCCAGAATCTTCTCGTGGACTGGCTGAACTCTCCGCCGGAACGGACCCGTACATCCGTGGTCCTTCCGCAGCCGGCCTACCTCGACCGTACGATTGACGACAGGCGCCGCTTCATGGAGCGCGCCAAGCCGAAGATCACCAAAGATGTTTTGAAGCAGATTATCCGTGGTGACAGTGGCATCATGGATATGACTGAAGGCAAGCCGATCACTCGGCTGGCCAACCTGCTTCTCAGTCATGAGCTGATGAGGGACTGTTTCGTTGCCAGCGAGTCCGGCATGATCTACGTGCCGATGAACGCCAGCACCTTCGCCGCAGGCGGTAACATCGAAGTGCCGATTGGCATCGATGAGCCGTCCTGGTGGCCCGGCCGCGATAAGGCTGGTGGTGGTGGTGGTGGCTCCCAGGCCGGCGAGGACGATGCCGACATCGTCTATCTCCCCATCACCTACGAAGAGTTCGTCGAGCTGCTCAAGCTGCTCTTCGACCTCCCGTTCCTGAAGCAGACGGATGAGGACAAGCTTCTCGTCTACTCGATGAAGATGCGCGGTCTGAAGAAGACCGGTCCGATGGCTCGCTGGGACAAGGTCGCAACTGCCAAGGCGCGACTCGAGCGTTTCAAGACAATGATCAACGCTCGTCCCGACGACTTCCCCGGGCTCTCCCCCGAGGACTATCCGTCCGCCGAAGACTTCCCGTTCCACAAGACCGACCTCCGCTTCAAGCGGGTGGAGGAACGGTGGGACCCGGACAGCAAGGCTGTGGTGTTCATGAACCTGGACACCTCCGGCTCCATGGCTGGTGAACCTCTGGCGATCGCCAAGTTCTACTTCCTGCTCAACCTCATCTGGCTGCGCACCAAGTACAACACCGTCGCGGTGGTGTACATCGCCCACAACCACAGGGCGGAGCGCATCCGGTCCGAGGCTGACTTCTTCCGAGTCGGGGAAAACGGAGGCACCGCCTTCGCTCCGACCCACGAGCTCACCTGGCAAATCGCCCAGGCCGAGTTCGGCGGCGACGCCTGGAACAAGTATTCGCTCCATGCCACCGACGGCTTCTCCTTCGACGGGGAAGACGTCATCTCCGGCTGGATCGCGAAGCTCATCCGCGGCGGTTTCAACTACTTCGGCTACTGCGAAGTGGACCTGGGCTGGGGCTGGGGTGGAATGACCGAGGGCATGCGCTCCGTTCAGAACACTCCGTCCGATGTCCGGCAACACTGTGGTTGGGCTCGCTGCAAAACGCTCGACGACGTCCCCGAGGCCATGATGAAGATCATGACCGGTGACCGCTCCGCCGAATCTGAATAAGGAGTTGCGACTATGGATACGAAAATTCTGACTTCCAATCCCCAGGAAGCCCAGGTAGTCCGCAACCTGAACATCATGGTTCCGCGGATCCTGGCAGTTGGAAAGCGGTACGGGCTCGACCCGTGCCGCGCAATCTTCCGTCTTAAGTCGGACCAACAGGTCCTCGACGACCTCGTCTACCCGCTCGGTGTCGGCGTCAGCCGCCCGGCGTGGTGGTACGGCAAGGCGGCTCAGCAGAGCCGTCAGCGGGGCCAGGGCGGCCACGTGTTCGAGTTCGCAACGATCTCGGATCCGGCTGAAGTCGTCCTCGGTTCGACCAATGACCTGGTCATGCACATCCACGTGATCGTGCACGCCTGGCTGGGTCACGTTCACCTGTTCACCAACAACCGCTGGCACCGGGAGACCGAGCAGGCAACCGCCCTGTATCGGTTCGCCCAGGACGAATCCTTCGTCCGCAGCCTGATCGAGAACCCCAAGGAGTGGGGCTGGGACCGGTATGAGTATTACGCCGACGCGGCTCACGCGCTGGAGAACTACTCCGGACCGCTGCCGACACCCGTCGGACAGCCCAGCGACGCCGATATGCGGAAGGAACTCGAGGAGAAACTCGAGAACCTGAAGCATGCCTGGACGCTGGCCAAGACCGAGCCCGACCGCAAGGCCATCGAGGATGACATCCGCGACACGGCCCGTCACCTCTCCTGCCATCCGATCATGCCCACAGGCGACCTGCTGGGCTTCCTGATGGACCCGGACAACACCAAGCACCTGCCGGACGAGGCGCGGCGCATCATCGAGATGACCCGCTTCGAAAACCGCTACAGCACCCAGGTGGTGGGTCGCACCAAGACCCTCCACGAAGGCGTCTCGCACTGGGTCGACCGGCGCATCCCGCACGAGCCCGAGCTGGACATGATCCGCCTGGGCATGGACAAGATGATCGACGCCGCCACGTATGACACCATGCACGATGCGTGGCCGATCTACTGGTACAGCGACCCCTACGCGCTGGGCGAAGCGATCATCGACTACATCGACCGGAAGCACAGCCGGGTCATCGGCAAGGAAACCGTGACCTACAACCGGCTGAAGCTGCTCACCGCCGAGGACATCGCCACCGGCAATTACCCCGATCGCATGATGCGCGACACCGTGGAGACCGACGAGGTGAAGACGGAAGAAGTGGACAAGTGGGACCGCAGTTATCTGCTGGAAGTCATGGAACACTATGACGACCAGCGCCTGTTCTACACCTTCCTCACGGAGGACTTCTTCGAGTCCCTCCACAAGAAGGCGCTGGGCTGGGTCAAGAAGATGATCATGGTCATCAACGGTCATCTCAAGCAGGTCCGCTGGGATCCGAACTACATCTTCGAGGGCGACCGGTTCCCGGAAACTCTCGAGGAGATGTTCGAGGTCGTTTCGGTCTGGATGAACCAGATCCAGATGGCTGACTGGCTCGGCTTCTTCGGGTACGGCGCGCCCAAGTTCCCGGCGTCGCAGGTGGTGCTGATGCAGATGATGCAAATCATCCAGACGGTTGCCGCCTACGACCAGGACAAGCACGCCTTCAAGCGTCAGATGCTGCTCCGCACGGGGCTGCAGGCGCTGCCCAACATCAAGATCGTCGACACCGGACGGCACAACAACGCGCAGACCTGGACTCTTCGTCATGAGTTCGACCCGGACTTCGGTCCGCTTCGCCAGGGCTACGCGCGGGAGACGCTGCGGTACTTCTGGCGGCTCTGTGGTGACGCGGTCAGACTCCTGACCATGGAGATCCTCACCGACGCTTACGGGCGTCCGTGGGGTCCGCCGCGTCCGTACCAGTACTCCTGCGACAACGGCAAGACCGTCAAGGAGCGCTGGCTGTAAGCCGCCGGTGACAGTGCTACGGGGGTGCAGGCTGCAAGGCTTGCGCCCTCGTCGCTGTTCTAACTGGCTATTACCTTAACCGCTAAGGAGATTCAGTATGAAGATGAACAAAGGCATTCCCGCTCTTCCGAACGGGCTTGTTGTCGTCGACAAGGGTGGCTTCGCCCGACACGTGATGGTCGGAGTCCTCGGCGGCAATCGCATGCCCGCTTTCGGTTTTGACGTGAAGGGCTACCCGCCCAACCACTTCCGCATGGTCGGCCACGGCAACTTCGGCGTCGTCATCGGCGCCCGCCAGGCCCTCGAGGTCCGCATCTTGCTCGACGGCAAGGAGCTCCTCCAGTCGACCCTGCGTCCCTACGAGCTGCCCAACGCCGCCGGCATGGACCCGATGCTCCGCCAGAAGATGGTGGAGAGCCCCCAACCGCACTACCTGACTCAGGACGCGGAAGGCAAGGCTTTCAAGTTCGAGGCCTACACCGGTGACCTGAAC
This sequence comes from Cyanobacteria bacterium HKST-UBA02, assembly GCA_020431945.1. The sequence goes on from JAGQHH010000429.1 coordinate 11,832, forward strand.
CTCGAGGATTACATCCGCGAGCAGCTCCACCCGGGGACCATGCAGAGCCCGCCGGCGCTAACGTCGCTGGACAAGGGCGAAGGCGAACCCGTCGAAGAGGTGAAGGTCGACATCGACCCCGCCAAGTACGGCTTCGTTCCCCAGGCGCCGGTCACCGACGACGATCGTCCGACCCAGGCCGACGCCATCGATGCGCTCACCGCACTGGCCTCCCAGTCTTCGGACAAGGTCGAAGGCGGCGAGCCGAGTCACGATTCGGACGGCGGGGACAACAATCCCGTCGTTGCCGCAGTCGCGGCATCCGAACCTTCTTCCAGCGCTCCTGATGAAGTCAACCCGCTCACCCTGTCGCGGTCCTGGGCTCCCAGCCACGGTCTTCTGGCAGTCGGTGTGCGCATGATTCAGGAAGAGAGCCCCGAGGGCGTGCCCTCGAACCCGGACGGCTTCACCTACGTGATGTTCCAGCTCAACCCCTGGGATGTCCACAACAAGGTGATGGCTCAGGTCATGGGACGCATCATCGTTCCTTCCAAGGACGCGATGAAGCAGTTCATGATCGAAGAGGGTTTCGAGAGCGAGCTCGGCGGCTCGACCCGTTGCGACGTCGGCTGCGGTCTCAAGCACCGGCATCGCTAGGTCCCAAGCGAGGACAAACCTAACCGGAGGTTCAACCTATGGCAAAGCTCTGTGCAACCTGCCAGGAAAAGAAACCCGACACCTCGGTGCGGGGAACTTGCCAGGCAGCAAGTCATGTTCAGCAGTCCCAGCTTCCCGAAGGACACGTTCCCTGGACGGACAGCCCCAACTTCACCCTGTGTGACGCCTGCGCAGAACACTTCGAGTTCTGCGCCTGGTGCTGGGGTCCCCTCCACGGACATCCCTCGGTGACCGTCCCCACGGACAAGCAGTTCGTGCGCGTTTTCGAGCAGGACAGCGGCACCCACGTCGAAGGCATGTATGTCGGCGAACAGGTGCTTGCGCAGTTCACCATCGACCGCTTCTCGGGTCTCACCTGGGAGGTCTCCGACCTCTCCTTCGGCGTGCGGCACGTCGCCTCGCGTCTCGTGACCGAAGGCGGCGGGCGTTACGCCACGCTCGAGATGTACTTCGACCTGAACAAGTCCGACCCCGACGCCGTCATCGAGCTGGAGCAGGTCTCCAGTTCGCGCTGGTCCTCGGTGTCCAATCCGAAGACCTGGAAGGTCACGGTGGAGGTGAAGCAGTAATCCTCTTATAGAGGTACGCTGCCTCCCCGCGTGCGTCGGGTTGGGCTAGAGCTTCGGCTCCGCCCTCCCGACGCACGACTAGACTGTGTTTCGCTGACAACGCTACCATGGGTCCAACAGGCCATCGTAGCGTTGTCTTTTTCTGATTCATTCTATTATATTCTATCGTTGGTTTATACAACCGCAATTATTCACGGGAGTGACA
>JAGQHH010000430.1 GCA_020431945.1 Cyanobacteria bacterium HKST-UBA02
TGCTTTCCCTGATGGTGATAGCCGGAGTTTTCACCGGACCCTGTCTTTTTATTCTGGCGACTCTCTACCTGACCATAGTTAATGGTGGCGGTGTTTTCACCGGGTTCCAGTCGGACGGGCTTCTCGTCGAGGCGACTGTGATCGCTCTTTTTCTAGTATCCTGGCGACCCCTCGAGAGACCCTGGAAAGGGGCGCCGCCTCTTTCTTCACCCCCGGCAATTTCCTTATGGCTGATGCGTTTCCTTTTATTCCGGCTCATGTTCGCTGCCGGTCTGGTCAAGATCATGAGCGGCGATCCGACCTGGCAGGATCTCACCGCCATGGCCTATCACTACGAGACCCAGCCGATTCCGAGCCCGGCAGCCTGGTTTTTCTATCACTTGCCGCTTCCTGTTCACAAGATCGAGAGCGCGGCTACCTTTGTCATCGAGCTCCTGGCACCACTTCTGATGTTTTTCGGCAGGCGCTGCCGGCTTGCCGCCGGTATCTCGTTCATGCTGCTGCATGCCATGATCATCGTCACCGGCAACTATTCTTTTCTCAACTATCTGACTGCTTTCATGAGCATCTGCCTGATCGAAGACCGATATCTGAAAGGGATATTGCCTGGCTGGCTCATCGCCCGCCTGATGCCGGACAAGGCAGAAAAATTGCGAGAGGAGGTGCCAGTGGAGCAGCAAGAGACCGAGGAGTCTGCACCATCAGAGAAGCGACATGGAAGGAGCCAGATCGTTACCGCGGCACTGGCAGCGGTATTGTTTCTGATTGGAACATCTCGATTTCTAGCCGGTCTCGGCGTCTATCTGCCGGTACCCGTAATGACAGGGCTCAGAGCCATAGCGCCCTTTCATATCGCCAACTCCTACGGAATGTTCGCGGTGATGACCAGGCAAAGACCGGAGATTGTTTTCGAAGGCAGCGACGATCTCGTCCGCTGGCAGGAATATTCATTCAAGTTCAAAGTGGATGGTCTTGATAAAGCTCCCCCGGTAATGGCTCCGCATATGCCCAGGCTGGAGTGGCGACTCTGGTTCGAGGCCATGGATGTCAGCCGGACCGAGCCCTGGGTCCTCAATCTCTGCCGACTCATGCTCCGGGGGGACGCAGAGGTGATGAGGATGTTCGTGCCGGGTCCATATGTAAACGGCAAACCTCCACGCTATCTGAGAGCCTTTGTTTATAATTATCACTTCACCGATTTCGAAAAGCTCAAAAAGGGCCAGTGGTGGTGGCGAGATGATAAACGGCTCTTCATACCTCCAGTCGAGCTCGATGGAGATTTTATCAAGCCGGTATCGACAGACTGACAGGGAGAGAAGATGGGCATATTCGCAAAGATTTTCATGGCTGCCGCGCTTTCAATGACAATACCTCTGGCGCCGGTGAAGAGGATCTCCGACAAGCCGATACTCTCTCCTCGCAAGGACTGTTTCGACGAGCTGGCTGCTTACAATCCCACCGCTATCAAGATCAAGGGCGAGCATGTCTTGCTATACCGCGGGCAGAACAAAGCCGGCACGTCTTTTGTCGGCATCGCACGAAGCAAGGACGGGATCCGGTTCGAAGCGGACAGAGAGCCCTTGCTCAAGCCGGAGACCGACTACGAGAAGAAGGGCGGTCTGGAGGATCCCAGACTGGTTCTTATAGATGGAACATACTATCTCACTTATACCGGCTATAACGGCAAGGACGCCCAGCTTTGCCTGGCGAGCTCGAAGGATCTGAAGACTCGGACCCGGCACGGAGTGATACTCCCTGCTTACAAAGGCAGCTGGAACAGGGGATGGACCAAGGCCGGGGCGATAGTCGATCGCAAGATAAACGGCAAATACTGGATGTATTATCTTGGCACTGTGGATGATGCCGACCAGATGGGAGTGGCGTCATCGACTGATTTGATCAACTGGAGCGATGATCTGGATCATCCTGTCCTGCCAAAGCGCCCCGGCAAGTTCGACTCCCGGGTGGTGGAGCCCGGTCCGGCGCCATTCCTGACCGACAGGGGTATTCTGCTGATCTATAACGGAGCCGATGACAAGCTCGTCTATCGAACCGGCTGGGTGCTCTTCGACCGCAATGACCCTACAAAAGTGCTTGCCAGGTCCGACAGCCCGCTTCTCGAGCCGGAGCTATCCTGGGAGATTGAGGGACAGGTTCCCAATGTCGTTTTCGTGGAAGGCGCCATCAAAGATGGTGAGCGCTTGATTCTTTATTACGGTGGTGCTGATAGCGTCACCGGCGTAGCCGAGACCAGGCTCGAGACCGATATGTGACTTATGCACCTTATACCAGGGTATGAAGCAGCTCGGGAAATTCGACGCCGCCCATATCCTCAATACAGAAGTGTCCGTAGTTGTGGAACTCGCGATACTGAACCTGGTGCAGGTGCTCTCTCAAGATCGCGACGGTGGTTTGCACCGTCTCCATATCATTGTCCGAGTTGAAAATGTGAAGCCCCTGGGTGCGATAAGCAATCTCGGGGTCCATTTCGAAATCGAAGAAATCGGTGGTGCGAGTGCGATCCGGATCGATCCAGGGTGCCACCAGCACCAGTCGAGCCACTCTGACATGACGGTTTTCGCTCAGCCAGCGAACTAAAAAGCCGGCGCCGCAACTGTGACCGACAAGAAGGGTCTCGTGAGTTATGTCGAAACGCTCGAATTCTCTTTGCCAGATCGAATATTCCGGATCGCAAGCTTTCGGAATCTCAGGAGTGTGAGCCTCATATCCCCGGACGATGAGCTGCTTCTGGAGCCAGGGTAGCCAGTGATGGTTGCTCGCCGCCGGGACGCCGGGGTCCAGAACCTCATCATGATTGGGAGCTCCATGAAGAATAACGGCTGTTTTCATCTGCTCTGACCTCCATCCTGATTCCTGAAAGATATTATCTCTCATGAACAACCAGAAGCTTGGGAGTAAGATCATTCAACCCTTGAAGCAGGGTCATTTCGCTACCGATAGATGCCTCCTGACATCACGCCAGCTTTACGATCCCGCTGAATTCCCTCCACCAAGAGAATCGCCATGAAATCCAAGTCGTCTTTGCGTCTATCTTCACGAGGTCTAGCGGCCCTGGCTGCAGCCGCTCTCTGCCTGACAGCACCGCTTCAGGCTCTGGCCGGCGAAAGCACCATGCCACCGAGCTACAAGGACTATGTCAGTCCGGAGATGGCGGGCAAATATGTCTACACTGAAAACGGCGACTATAGCAAAGCCCTGAACATTCCAACCTACCAGTGGATGCCAAGCGAAGGCGAGCCCAAAGCCATGGTCCTGGCCATTCACGGTCTCACTCTGCACGGCAGGCGCTTCCGGGTCCTGGCACGCAGCCTGGCAGTCAACGGTGTCGGCGTTGTTGCCATGGACATGCGGGGATTCGGCGCCAGCCGCTTTTTCGAAGACGGCAAGGAAAAACCCAAAGACGACGAGCGGACGGCGATCAGCCACGGCAAGAGTTATGACGAGATCGTTCAGCTTGCAGAGCTGATCAAGAAAGACCACCCGGACAAAAAGCTCCTGGCCCTGGGAGAGAGCCTCGGTTGCACTTTCTGCGTCAAGCTCGCCGGCGAACATCCAGACCTGGTCTCGGCTATAATCCTCTCCGCTCCGGCAGTGCGGGTCAACCACGACATGTACGCCGGCAAGGGACAGATCAGGCAGGGTATCAAAGCAGCGGTGATACCGCATCATCAGATCGATCTGACCGGATTTTTCGGAGAGCTCTGCTCGCAGCGTCCCGAAGTGCAAGCTGAGATGCTGGACGATCCTTTTGTACGCAAAAAGCTATCGCTTGGCTCTCTCATTGCTACCGATCTGTTTGTCGACAAGACCAAGAAATATGGCGAGACCGCCTCGAAAGATCTCGAAGTGCTGATCTTGCAAGGTGGCAGAGACGGTTGTGTCTCTCCGACTCACGTTACGGATCTAATGAAAGACATTCCATCTGACCACCAGACCCTGGCCTGGCGCGGAGACTTCGGACACCTGCAACTCGAGACTTCTTTCATGCGCGCCGAAACCCTCGATGCCCTGGCGAGCTGGCTCTCTCTTCACAATGCCGACAACCGGCGAAAGCTCACTTTGCTGAAAGAGAGCATCGCCAGCCTCGGCGGCAGCGTAACGAAATAGGTCCTTACTATGCGCAAGAGCCTGGTTGAGATTGCCGTTCCGATCCTGCTCTGCCTCACAGGTCCGGTCTGCCTGTCCGCCCGGGCTGATAGCAAGCCAGGAAATGGTCGACAGGTAAATGCCGAGAGCCAGCTAGTCGGTCGGCCTCGCCGCGATCTCTTTCCGGTGGTGAAGATCGAAAAGCTCGATCCCGCGACGAAGCAACTCGCCGAAGAGCTCGAGATCTGGCCTCTTCTTAGTGATCTCTATGACAGCCGGCCGAAGAGCCGGGAGCAGTGCCTGGTTCTACGCGACAAGATCCTGGAGACTATCCTCGAAGCATATTTCGATGTCGGCAGCGTAAGAGCCGAAGCATCCCGGGAAGTTACCAGGCTTACTGCTCTGCTCGAGCGCCTCTCCTCGAAGCGCGATCGAGCGGTAAACGTAAACAACGCCACCAACTTCATCGCTTCGGGCACCCTCAATACGATCGGTTCGATTCTGGGTTTCTCGGCATCGACACCACCGTTTCCAGGCAACCTCAATCAGATGCTCTCCGGGGTAGTCTCGACCGGTATGTCCAGTTATGCCCTCAAACAAAACAGTGGTGGCAAGATTAATCCGGCCTCCAATTCCACTGTTCTGGCAGAACTTTTCGGCAGACCTGTGAGCAGGGAGACCGAGTACCCCGAGAGTGTCTGGCGTTTTCTGCATACAGTATCGCCTACCAGCAACGGCTTTACGAGAGCCGAGCTGCTGGAGAAGCACTGGATAGATCGCAGACACCTGGAGCCCCACGGATCCCGCCGGGAAAAACTCAAAATCGATATTGTCTGCGGTCTGCCCACTGGCAAAACAGTGACGATAAACGATCTCTCCGACCAGGTGGCAATGATTACCGACGTGGCCATGGTAGCTGAATTGATGACCCACCATCTCAGAGATCTGATCAGAATGATCGACTCGGATGTAGTCTTGAACAAGGGAGAGTCGAGACTACCAGCTCCTGATCGGTAAGGGGGCTCCGGTTGCGATTTTCGCAGATGAGCCTGACAGAGAAGGGACTGGTACTGGTGCTGGTACCGGTTGTTTTCGAGCTGGTTTTTGTTCTCGGGCTGCTCGCTAGAATGAGCTGGGCGGAAGATCGGCTGGAAGAACTGCAAAAGACCAGATCGGCAATCGTCGATCTGCAGAGGGGCATGACTGACTCGATCCGTAGCATAGCCCTGCTGCACACGGACACGGTGCGTTATGACCCCGCCGCTCGTCTCGAACGATTCCAGCGACTCTACGATGAGTTTTCGGCGCCTTATCATCTCAGCGGTGTCGATCTGAAAGAATTGCCGGAGCTCAAAGAGCTCGCTTCCGAATTCGAAGTCCTGCGCAAACAGCTCATGGACTCCCTTCCTGAATTCGCTGCGATTCTGCATGACAAAAATATCGAAGACAGCGAAAGAGTAGAACGAATCAGTGCTCATATCAGGGACGGGCAGTCTTCCCTGGTGACGATTCTTTTCGAGATCATGAACGTCTCAGAGAAAACGAGCCGGCTGAAAGCTCGGGTTATGGAGGCGGGGCCGGATGAGCTCAGGCAGATAAATACCGAGCTCTCCTTGCTTGTCGGCATCGGCGTGCTTTTCAGCCTGGGGATCTCCCTGACTCTCGCCTGGCTCTATTCGGTGGATCTGATCCGGCGTATCGACAGCCTTGCTGAAAACGCGCGATTGCTGGCGGCCTTCGAAGAGCTTCCGGCGCAGGATCAAGGTACCGACGAGCTGGCTGCCATAGACAGAGCCCTGCATGAGTCTTCAGAGCTATTGCTGGCGGCTCGCGACCGGGAGTTAGCGATCCTCGACAATGCCGGCAATATAATCTGCTCTCTTGATCGCAAACTACGAATCGAGAAAGTAAACAGTGCCGTGGAAAGGCTCTGGTTCCGCTCTCCCGATGAGATCACCGGCAGCCTTCTCAGCAATCTGGTGCGCCGGGATCAGATCGAGAAAACGGTGGCTGCCTTCGAAGCGATCGCTGTGGCTGAAAATCAGAGTGGCGAACTGGAGAACACAGTGAAAAGAGGAGACGGTAGCTTCGCCCACTGCCGCTGGAGCATCTCCTTCAACGCAAGGACCGGTCAATTCTTCTGCGTTGTAAGAGATGTCACCAGAGAGCTCCAGGTCGAGCGCCTGAAACAATATATGCTCTCTATTGTCAGCCACGATCTCAGGGCTCCGTTGACAGCGGTGGGCATAAACCTCGAGATGATCGACTCCGGTGCATTCGGAGAGGTGAAAGGCGAGATCGACAGCGAAGTCGAGGCGGCCAGTATCACCCTTACTCGCCTGATGAGCCTGATCAACGATCTGCTCGAACTCGAGAAGGTCGATTCTCAGAAAGGCGATCTCGATCTTGATAGAGATTGCCTCTCTCTGTCCGAACTTTGCGACGGCGCCCGGGAGAGTCTCTCCGCAGCCGTGGCCGAAAAGAATCTGAAGCTCAAAGGTCCTGTGGGTGATGCCGCCGTGAATGGCGATCGAAGAAGACTGGCCCATGCTGTTTCGATCCTCCTTGCCAATGCCGTGGCCAACGCCCCTGAGAGATCGACAGTGGAATTCTCCCTCCGTCGAGACGGCAACATGGTCGAGTTGCATGTCCACGATGACGGGCCGCCCCTTACACCGGAGGCGCAGGAACGTATCTTCGATCGTTATCACCTGCTTCATTCCCGGACGAGCGCGGCTCCCGATCGCAGAGTCAGCGAGCTCGGTCTTGCTCTGGTCGCAGCTATAGCAGAGAAGCACCAGGGAAGGTGTGGGGTAGCCGATCAGGTGACTGAAGGCTGTAGTTTCTATATCGCGCTTCCTGAGTTTCTCGATGCCGAGGTCGATGAAGAGACGGACGAGGATTTATCATAATGCCGGGTCTGAGTCTGAGAATCAAAGGGCTGATACTGGTGGGAGTGCCTCTGGCTTTCCAGGTCGTCTGTACTCTCTTTCTATTGAATCTCCTGGACGGTCTCAACAAAAACGCGCTCAGGGAGTATCACGACCAGGAGGTTCTGGCCATGGTAGCCGATACCGTGCGTGATTCCGCCGAGCTGCTCTATCAAACGAATGTCGGCAAGAACAATTCGGGTCAGACCAGCCGGGAGGAGAGCCTGGACAACTGGGTGAAGCTCCGCCGACGCTGGGTTGCCATGCACAATCTCACCGATGGCGATCGATATCTCAAACCGGCTCTGGACAAGCTCGAGTCGATGCAGAAGAAATGTCTCGAGACCATCGACCGCTGGCATGAGGAGAAATCCAGAAACAATCCCGATCGTGTGAAGTCCCATGAACTCGAGCAGGATATCGTCAGTATCTGTCTTGCCACTCCGGAGATTCTCACGGATGTGGAGAATCTTCAGAGACAGCATGCCAGTCCGGATATGAAGACAGGAAAGCGTATCGATGAGCGCCTGCCTTTCTTTGTCCTTCTTTTCCTGGCAGTCTCCCTCGGCACCACGGCGCTCCTTGCAGTTTTCTATATAAAAGGAACCCGGGATCCATTGAAGGCGATTCTAGAAAGAAGCAGGCTCCTTTCCGCTCCCGGAGATCTGCCGCCGGCCTGCGGAGGAAGCGGGGAGCTGGCGGAGCTGGACAGTCTTCTAACCAGAGTATCGGAATCTCTGAAGGAGACTCTGGAATCGGAACGGAACCTCATCGACAGGGCCGGAGAGCTGATCTGCTCACTCGATCGGGAAGGACGAATTCTATTCGCCAACCAGAGCGCCACCCGAGTCTTCGGTCGCGATCCTGCTTCGATTCGAGACCGGAGCCTCATGGAATTTGTGGAGAGCAAGGACTGTCTCGCTCTCGATGACCTTCTGGGATCTCTGGCGGACAGCGAGATTCGCACCGAGATCGAGCTACGCATCACCGCCACGGGTGGCAGGACAGTGGAGACGAATTGGTTTGTGACCTGGTCCCCGGTAAGAAAAACTCTGTTTTGTGTAGTTCACGATCTCACCGAGACTCGCCTGATCGAAAGGCAAAAGTCCGAATTCCTGGACATGGTCCGGCTGGATCTTGCCGGACCCGTATTCTCGATAAGACAATCCATGGAAGCGATAGTCTCGGGAGAGAAAGGTGATCTGCCGGAGAAGATAAAATCAAAAATGGCCAGCTCGATAAGCTCCCTCGATCTTCTCTCGTCCCTGATAAGCGATCTTCTCGATTTTCAAAAGCTCAGTGATGGCAAGCTGACCCTCACCCGCACCGAAATCGACTTGAGCGATCTGATCGACGACTCGGTTGAGCAGGTCCAGCCCCTGGCGGTCAGGAAGTCGGTGAAGATCGATGCTCGCTGCCCCGAGATTTCCATAAACGGCGACCGTAGCAAGCTCAGACAGATGATTGTCAATCTGCTCTCCAATGCTATCAAGTTTTCGCCCGATAATAATCGAGTATCAATAGAGGTCTTGCAGGAGCAAGCCGAGCAGATCGAGATCCGGGTAGGCGACCACGGACCCGGGGTACCCGAGCAATACAAGGAATCTATCTTCGAGGCATTCGAGCAGGCGCCCGATTCGGACCGCAAGCATGAAGGCACCGGTCTCGGTCTGGCTATCTGCAAGCTCATGGCAGCAGCCCATGGTGGTACCATCGGGGTCACGGACAATCCTGATGGCGGAGGCAGCCTCTTTTTCGTCAGGCTTACAATATAGAACGGAGTTTGGAAGAAAATGGCGAAAGTCCTGGTGGTGGAAGATGATTCGCAGCTTGCCGGAGAGCTGGTGGAATGGCTGCGTCTTCAAAATCATCTACCCGAATCCACCGACTCCGGCGAGGACGCCCTGCAACTGCTCGCCAATTTCAAATTCGATCTGGTGCTTCTAGACTGGAATCTCACCGGCATGAACGGACTTTCTGTTTGTCAGCGTTATCGCGCTGCCGGCGGCAAAGCTCCGATAATTTTTCTCACCGGCGAAGGCGATATCGATCATGTCGAGAGCGGCTTGAATGCCGGTGCCGACGACTATATCGTCAAGCCCTTCAATGTCCGGGAGCTCGCTGCCCGGATGGCCAGCATCTTCCGGCGCCCTTCCGAGCTTCTCGACAGCCAGGTGCGCCTTGGAGGCGTTCTGGTAGATCCTCAAGATCGGACAGTGACCTTCGAGCATAAGACCATCCATCTCTCTCCCAAGGAAGGAGCGGTTCTCGAATTTCTCATGCGTCATCCCGGTCGCTGCTTTTCCTCGAAAAACATCCTCGATGGGGTCTGGCCATCCGATGCTGAGTCCACCGAAGATACAGTGCGCACCTGCATGAAGACCCTCAGGCAGAAGCTGCTCAAGTTGGGCAAGCCTGATCTGATCCAGACGGTGCCCCGTCATGGCTACAAAATAGATCTCGATCAGTAAAGCAGCTTGAACAGCAAAAATCATTGAATCAGAAGCGTTCGCTCAATGGATATTCGGGCTCCGGAGGCAATGGTCTCTCTGAAGGATCTTTTTCGTCGGGTTTGATGTTGCTTTCGTCCGGATCGGAATAATCGGGTGGCATGTCGTGGGGCGGAAATGGTGCACCGATGCCGGGAACCTTTTTGAGTATCCCATCCTCGGTAAAGATCGCCCCGTCAGGCTCCTGCTCGATCTTGCACGATGGTATCACCCCGCTCTCGACAAGCTTAGCCGAGGCCGCTCTGCTATCCGAATGTTCTTGCCGTGTGGTTGCGAGCTGGTGTTCGCGGTCCGGAGATTCCGGTACATAGCTGCTGTTGCCTTCGACCAGTTCGGTTGTGTTCTGGGTGGTCAAACAATCTCTCATCGATCGTCTCCTTTACTATTTGAGGAAATCCAGGGCAGGTCCGGCTACACCAGGACCGTAGACCCCTTCCATGGGAAATTCGAGATACTTTTTCAGCCGCTCGGCGCGGCCGATGTCGAACTTCTGAGCCTCGGATACCATCTTCAGTACCTCGCTCACAGTCCGAGCCGGTCCCAACTGCCCTTGCATGGGCAGCGCTTCGGGAGGCGGAACCGGCTCCGGAATGGACTTCGTCCGGGTCTCGACTTCGCAATCCGGAATGACCTTTTTATCCACCAGTTCCTTTGTAGCTCCAGCCATGTCCTCACATCTCGGCTTGATGATATCGAGCTTGTATGCCGCCGGATCTTCGACACGAGGGACTTCATTCTCTAACGAAAACCGGCGTCCAGGGTGATCGTCACGCTCCGACGACAATGCTCTGCTTTCTATGGTCACTGTTCAATCCCCTCAGGTTGTTGTTTTCGTCGCTTCGATGCATTCAGTAAACCAACTCAAGCGTGAGGGTTGCGTGAACAGCATGAACATTCAACGGGAGACCTGGTGAGAACGCACCAAAACAAAAATATCGCTCACCGGGCAGGTGGCGATATTCTTGCTGTTCCCTATGTAAATCTCTCAGTAAGATGACTGAAGCCCTGGCATTTCCTTCATCAGGGTATCGACCTCGCACTCAGGAATGATTCTTTTCGCGACAAGGTCTTGCGAGGCTCTGGCCATATCGCTACACGATGGACCTGTCCGATCGCGAGTGGCTGAATGCTGCCTTTGCAGCGGATTCAGGAACTCCTCCAGTCCGGACGGAGAAGTACTGTCATTTCGATTGCCTAATACGTATAGATCGAGTGGCATTTTTTATCTCCTGGGTCTTTCTCAACGCTCCGATGCCCTCATTAGAGCAGTCCGAGCGTGAGGGTTACGTGAAGACCGAATCGGCGTTAAATAGAGCAATTGGTCAATCTATCTTCTATCGCTCGCAGGGCGTCCAGGGCGGTCATCGAGAGAGATATCGCCCCTTCCGGCACCTGGAAGTCCCGGGGGTTGACCCGGATGAGTTTGTTCGACCGGCGCTGGCACTCATACCGCACCGTGGGAATAGCCGTGCCAGCGCCGAACTCGATGGCAACCACGCGGCCCTGGCTTACCCGGGCAAGCCACTCTTCGTATGCTTTCTCCTGGGCGGAGGTACGCCTGGGGTTCCAGGCGAAATCACCGAACATGAGGACATTCGGTCGGGCCATGCCGCCGCAGGCGGGACAGCTGGGCAAAGGACCGAGGGCTCTGAAAGACTCTTGATCGACCTCGATCTCGATACCATGAGCCGACCAGATATCGATGCTACCGCATCGGGGAGCGCATTGCAGGTGGTGCAGGGAGCCATGACATTCGACAAGTCTCTCCTCGTCGAAACCAGCCTTTTGAAACTGACCATCGACATTGCTCGTGTATACAAAATAGTCTTTAGCGAATTTCTCGAAGAAGCGACGAATTATCTGGAAACCTTCATGAGGCACGGTGTCTCGATAGAGGTTCAAGCGGTGACCATAAAAGCCCCAGGCTTGCTCAGGATCTTCTATAAAAGTCCCGGCATTGGCCACCTGGGAGAAAGTCCTTCCCCTGAAAGGCGGATAAGCCTTCCAGAAACCTTCGCTGCCACGGAAATCAGGCAGACCTGAGTCAACTCCCATTCCGGCACCGGCGCCTACCAGTATGGCGTCGGCACCCTCTATCGCCCGGGCGGCTTCTTCTATGATCGCTTCCTGCATATTCGGATCTTATCGCGAGGTCATTTCAACCGGGCAAGATCTCATAACGTTGTAAAGGGTTTTATTGCAGATAGCAGATTTTGAATCAGCGTTTGCCGTTCTTGACCGGATAAATCACCGAATAATCCCAACCATCATGAGGAAGTTGTCCGTCCTCCTGGATATAGGCGCTCTCTTTCAGGCGACCGACGGCTGTGCCGCGGGTGCGAACCGATGTCGGTTTCTCCAGGTCCGTAGTCAGACCCAGTAAACGCTCGGACGTCCGAACATGTTCCATGGTAGCGACCTGACCGGGATAGCGATCTTTGAGGACCGTGCCGGCGGTGGTGTACTGGTCGTGGGCTTTGCCTTCCACATTGGCCACGTGCATGGCACCCAGCCAGAGGACGACTTTATTGTTGGGATCGCTGTCGAGGATATCGCCGACGAGCCTGGCCATATGAGGATCACGCTGGGACCATTTGCCGTCCCAGGGTCTGGGCAGGTCTACAGGAACGACCTTGAGACCGGCTTTCCTGGCTTCTGTGACCAGCTCGCGAAAGTCCCTGGTGTTCCAGTAGCCGGTGAGCATTCCATCGGGAATCTCGCCGGTTTTCTCGAACTGCTCATATAGAGGTTTGAGATCGCTGGGCATCTCCACCGCTAGATGAGTAGCGCCGGCAGCCTTCAGGCGCTCGATAGTTTTGATTCCGGTGGCCCGGAACTGGCTATCGCCCTCGTGGAACTCACCCATGCCCAGAACACGGTTTTTCTTCATGAGCTCTACGGCTGTGTCTCCCGGATTGGTCCCGTAGCGATTGATATCGCCTCTGACTCCGGCCGCTGTGTCACTTTCGGGAAGATTGAGCTTTTCTTTGAGCTCGGAAAGCTTCTCTTCAGGCAGATCCGGCAATCTCTTGCCGCTGTCAGCACCTCTGCCGGCTATTGACGGCGGGCTCCAGCAGTCGCTGACACAGGCTGCCAGCCAGGTGTTCTCCTCCCGTCCGGCATTGTAGCCCGTACCGTCAAGAGCCTGCTGTGCCTGAATATGATCCTGTGGTAAAGCACCGTCCAATCTGGTCATAAAAACGCCTCGCCATCCACCATATCCATGTTAGGCGACGACAATAACCGAATCGTGACCTCAAGTAAGAGCCTTGAAAATCTCCATCAGCAAGTCCTGGAGGGGAATTACAGTGGCGATCAGGGGCAGGGCCGGCAGGCATGTGGCGATGATGAACAGAATCACGAATTGATGATCGAATACCACAGACCGCATGGTGAGCACCGTGTCGAAACTGCTATTTAAATCAGCCAGTGAAGACGGGTCCGGACTGGAAAGAATAGATTCATCCTTGTCCCCTCGCTTGCGCAGCCACTTGCCGGCGAACTTGTCGCTGAGCTCATGACAGAGAGCCCCATAAGAGATAATACCGTCGAGCCTGATTCGCACGAGAGTAGGCGAGAACACAAGAAGCGGACCCACGAAGAAAAACAGGATCACTCCAAGGAAAACAATCCCGAGATGGGTGAAAGACTTGAGCTCCTGATGAGTGTGCTGGACCAATTGAGCCACTACGCTCGAGTCGGCTGCGGCTATGGCGAAAGCCGCCAGGCAAAACTGTGCATGGGCAGCGCTGACGAAACTCAAGCCGCCTGCTCCGTCTGGATGTGTAGCGATGAGATTGAGGCGGAATCTCGAGGCACGCCAGAGGAAATAGATCCAGAGAAGGTAATCGACGGTCCAGCTCATCACTACAAAGCGGAATAGAGGCTGGCTCACGTAATTGTTCCAGAATCCCGGTCGGCTCAGATCAGCAAAGCCGCCGGCCACACTGGTCTGCCAGCTCGAAACCTCGATGTTCATGCTATAGCTCTTGAGGAAAAATGAAGAGGCTATACAGACAACGAGTATGACCAGATCGACTGCCAGAGAACCCCGGATCCGGAATATCCTGCGCACCATTTTCTTGAAAGCTTCGAGTTCGGCCTTGTCAACGAGATCGAGAAAGCGGAGGATGGCTTTCACCAACCAGGGTCTGGTGAGTCTGTCTGATAGTATCAAAACCGGTGCGGCGATAAGATAACGAGAGAGGGTGATCAGGTCCTTGTGAAGCGGCATGTCGACCAGACCGCCGGTCTCGAATCCGTCGATCACCGAAAGAATCAGAATCGGGCCGAAGGTCACTGCAATAAAGAGCAGAGCGCTTCCGAGAAGAGCATCGTTGTGGGTCCGGGCGAGATTCATACGCATGACCAGCCTGGTGAGGATGCTGCCTGGCACCTCGATATGATCGGTCAAATTGTCATTGTGCTCTTCTGTCAAGGCTCGCTCCCGTGCGGATAGAAGACCGCCAGAAAGACCCGGACATCGAGCATAATAGAATATTGCTTCCTATATCAAGCCGCTATCCTTATCGGACTGGCAGGATTCGGGACACTAAAGAGTGCGGATGACCTGTTCTATATCGTCCAGATGCTTGAGGCGCTTCTCAATCAATTGCGAAGGAAGTTGCTCGTTCTTCCTCAGATGGTGCTCGTAGGCCATGCTCGACAGAAGCCAGCCGAGGTTGCCTGCTAGAGTCAGACTCGAGCCGATGGTGCCCAGGATGGCGCCTTTATAATTCAAATCAAGCTGTTTGCGAACACGCCCCGGATAATCATAGTAAGCGAGGCTGCCGAGAATGCCCTGGGTCATGAGCAACCCGCCGATGGGAGGAGCCATGATATTGGTCTCAAGGGCGATCTTGTTGAGACGTCGGATTGTTTTGACTTCGCTGTTCATCTGTTTGTCGAAGAGCTCCCGGCTCTGATCGTACATGCCGAACCTGCTGGTGGCGGAAAGCGAGGGAACCAGTGTGCCGGTGCCCTCGGGTAGCAGCTCTTGAAGTGCCTTGAGCTTGGCATCGAGCTCCGACTTCTCTATCTCGTCGGGAGAAAGAGATACGCTTTTCAGCTCTCTATGCGCCTTCTTCTTCAGTATCCAGGCAGTGGCACCGGCGACACTGGGTGTGATCATGGCCATGCCACCGGTGACGATGAATAGAATATTGCTGGTGCCGGTGTACCGCGGATGTGTCAGAGATTGTGCTCCGATACCGGCAGCGATAGCGCCGACGGTATTATAGGCGGCATTGAGAGTGAAGAAAGAGTTCTGAAAGACTTTCGTCTTGCGATTATCCGCGTAGAAGTGCGAAAACTCGTCGACAAACGAGCCGCGCATCTCATCGAAGACCTCTCCTTCTGCCACGGCTCGTTTGTAATCAGGATGATTTTTGTTGGCTTCGACAAGAGCTTTTCGCTCGGCGAGCAAACTGTCGATCTTTCCCAGCTTCTCCACCACGAAACGCCTGGCTGCCCCGGAGCCATAACCGGCACTGGTGCGTTTGAATCCGTTGATGAGATTGCTCGACAACTCCAGAGTCGAACCGGAGGCTGTGATGATCGAGGTGATCATGGCGGTGTTCAATCCGTTCTCCAGAGCGGTCTTGCTCAGGGTGAGCGGGCGCTTGCGACCCTGTCCGAACTGTTTGACCCCGGTAATTTCATAAGCCAGGAGCCCGGCCGCTCCGGTCTGCTGGGTGAGGAAAAAACGCAGTCGCCTGAATCTCGGATTCTTGAGAGTATGGCGCCGGTACTCGAGGCTGAAACGCTCGAGTTCCACACCGCCAAGAAGAATCTCCCTGGTAAGACGTTGATAGGAGCTCGGGAAGTCTTCTCTCTGGGCAATCAAAGCCGCCCGTGGCTCCTCTGTGGCACCCATCTCGGAAGCGAGGGCCAGGGGACATGCAGTCAGAGAGATAAGGGATGCTAGAAGAGAAATGGCTGTGACACTTGTCTTCTTCCGGTAGTAAAGCACTGGGGTTTCCTGATTAAAAGCCGGAGAAAAAATAATCGTATCATGATCGCTCCTGCCTCCGGCTGTACTTGAGTCTTGCTTCGATCCTGAGCAGACAGACGACAGGAGGTCCGCACTGGCGCAGGCTGCCGCGAGAAAGGTCCTCCAGGAGCGTCTCCAAAACAACCGGCTCAGCTGTTAGGTGCCTGACCAGACGTTTCTTTTTCGCCGGCTTCAGTCCGGCTCCTCCCCAGCAGAATTCGTACCCGTCATACTCCTGCCACTCTACCAGCGCTGCAGGAAATGACTTCCGGAGGTGGATTACAGATACAAGCCTCGCCCTGAACGAGTCCGGCGAAGCGCCCCTGGTCGATTTCACACCCGGACAACCCGAGCAAATGCCTGTCCAGCCATTGCTTCCTGAAAGAGGCGAGCCTCCAAAACAAATGAGATAAACTGTCGAGCTGCACTCCGGACAGGTCTCAGTCAACCATCCATCTCGCCAGCCAGTTAGAAGAAAGCCCAGGGGCAACGGACCGTCCCCTCCCAGATAGGGCCAGGAGCACCAGGAAAAGCTCGGCGAGCAAAAGAAATAGTCGCGTTTTTGAAGGATATCGTCCCGGCGCTCGAGAATAAAACTCAGATTAGAGACGAAAAGAAAGAGCTCGGTTTCACTATCCGTGCTCGATAAACCGGGCAAATGCCCGTATGAATGAACAGCCATATCCTTACCTCGCTTTAGCTGAATTCTTAAAGCGCCCGCAAGCTGAGAATCTCAAATCGGCGCTGACTACAGATTAGCACGAGCATAGGGTCACGGACAGGTCACACTGGTTTCCTAAGATATTCTTGCGAAGGCGGATGGAACATCTGAGAGGGATATGATGGATCTCGAATGCAATGCAGAAGAAATGGGTAGAATCGGCGGAGCTCTGGCCAATGGTGACCTCAGTACGCTGAGCTCATTGCGTGACCAGTTTGTCGATCCTCACTCCGGTAACAGCCTCGAGGGGCTGAACAGTTGCGTGAAGACTTTAAAAGAAATGGGCATGCCTGAGGCTGGTTCTAGCATAAAGGCACATGACCCCGGGTTCGATAGCTTCAAGCTGATTGACCCTGGCAAGAGCGGTTAATCCATTTATTAAAGCCTCAGAGAGCTGTTCGGCCCGGAAGGAAATAGCTGAAGCAGAAAGTAGTAGTCGTAGGACAAGCATGCTGGATCCGAGCTGCGCTCGTACCAGGACTTCGAGTCAGGGTTGGCGCCTCCCAGAACCGCCGGCTCGACCAGATCGGCGAGATATCCGTATGACTCAGCCTCTTCTTTCTTCCCAAGCTGTTCAAGGACCTTCGCGCGCAGGGTAAGAGCATAGCGATCGTGACTGTAGAAACGCTCCGCTTCCCAGATCTCCTTGAGGGATGATCCGTATTGACCTTTCTGAAAGAAAGCCAGGGCTCGCGCGTAGTGAAGCCTTGATTTTACGCCCACATCTGTCGGCCAGAGCCGGCCACACTCTTCGAATATCTCAATCGCCTTGCTGCTATCGCCGGCATGAAGGGAACATGCTGCCAGCCCGTAAAGAATCCGGATATCATCAGCCTTGAGCTGCCGAGCATGCTCGAATGCAGCCAGAGCCTCATCGAAATGACCGATGGCTCTCAGGAAGCTGCCTTTCTCCAACCAGTACTCGGGACTGCTATCCGGACTGGTATTGAGAGCCTCGACTTCCTTGCGAATCGAGGCAGCCTTCTCGGCTTTCCCGGCAGCCTCGCTTGCCTGGCAATGCTCCGCGCAAACGGAATTGCGCAAGCCTGCCCCGGTCTGCTCTCTTGCCCGATCGTAGGCAGCGACAGCATCCTCGTAACGCTTTTCCAGCACTAGAGCCCGGGCAAGATTCAAGTTGAGAGCACCGACGAGTCCGTCTTTGCTTATCTGATGCTGCTTGTCCTGGTCTTCCTGTTTTTCTTGATTATTCAGCTCCATCTTCGCGCAGGCTTTGAGACCATTCTCGAAATCGCTGATCGCTTCTTTATATTCATTGACAGCCAGAAGGGCACTGCCCCTGCCGAAATACAACCTGGCAAGTCCGCAGCAAGAAGCGTTCACGAGGGAAAGAGGCAAGCCTTTCAGGGCGGCGGTCTTTTCAATGTGCCGGTCATAAGTAAGCTTGATCTGATCGAACAGGTTACTGATCTTCTGGGCATCCTCGCGATCTTTTGCCGCGTCCCAGAACTTTCGGATCTGATCCCAGTCTTCATTGGATGGGTTCCATGTCTCGGTAGAGGCGACTCTGTCCACCGCGGCTGTGCATCCCGAGAATAACGGAAGCATGGTGACTATGAGAATCATGCATAGAATCGAGCGCATGCATACTTGCCTAAGAAGAGATGGGGTCAGAGCTCGAATTTCCTCGAAACAATCAAGCTATAGTATCAGGCTTCAAAGGGTCTGGCTCATTCTAGCGGCAGCAGCTTCTTTATGCGCCACCAGTCCTTCTATTGCGGCGAAAGCCGCTGTTTCGCCGGCGAGCCCTGGAGCCTTCTCCGAAATCGATACAAAGGACTGCGGGCGCAGGAATGTCAGAGGACTGAGACAGCCCTGGAATCTCGCCGTCTGTCCGGTGGGAAGGGTATGATTCGGTCCTGCCATATAGTCGCCGAAAGCCACCGTCGATCCATAACCCTTGAAAAGAGCACCATAATTGTCGAGCTCAGGCATCAGCTCATCAGGATTCTCGACGAGTAAGAGCAGGTGCTCCGGGGCGACTTCACTGGCGACCCGGCAGCATTGCTCGAGAGAATCGAGCACCACTATGGCGCTCTTCGCCAGAGACTCCTCGATATAGTCAGGCAGACCCAGTTCCCGGACTTTTCTCGATAGAGCATCGGCGACTGCCCCGGCGAGAGCGGCGCTGGGAGTGAGCAGGTAAGCCAGGGCATCGGGAGCGTGCTCTGCCTGAGATAAGAGATCGAGAGCAGCCCACTCGGGATCGACGCCATCGTCTGCAATGGCACAGATCTCGCTTGGTCCGGCAAGCATGTCGATACCCACCACCCCCTGGAGTTGTCTTTTGGCCTCGGTGACATAGGCGTTGCCCGGTCCGACG
>JAGQHH010000431.1 GCA_020431945.1 Cyanobacteria bacterium HKST-UBA02
GTAGCACCGTATTTGACCACCACCGGCCAGTCTTTGATCAGAGGCAGGTCCTCTTCCAGGCTGGCGAGCATCGGTCTGGTTATCCTGGTGGTGTTGAGATTGAGCTGGGCGTGCTGGCAGTCTTCGTGACCGGCTTTGATAAGATAACGAACCCGCCAGCCTTTTTCCCGGAGATTGGCGGTGAGGTCCTCGGCATAGTCGTGCATGGACTCGGAGCATTTTATGGCTATCCGCATACGGCGCTTGAGGGCGTCCGGGTCCTGGGAGATATCTTGAGAAAGATCCCGCGACAAACCACGTCTGCGTCTATTCTGGCTCAAATCCTCATGAGTGATATAGCGCGAGATGATCGCCCGGGAGCCGGCATCGTCCAGGACCAGATAGTTGATCCCGTCCACCGTCTCGCCCTGACCGGGCAGGGTGGCGGTGAGGACATCCTTGCTGTCCAGATTGCGGGCGAATGAAAGAAGCGAGGCGACTTCCTCTGCGGAAAGATCGGTGTCGACGCAGTCATAGGCTGCCTGGATGATTTGCGGTGCCCGGACGAGGATCCTCGGATCCCTGGCTTTCTCCAGGGCCTGGCGGAGGAACCATTGCTGGCGCTCCATCCTGCCGATATCGGCGGTGGCGTCATGACGGAAGCGTAAGTAGCCTATGGTCTGAGCCGGGTCGAGGAGTTGTTTGCCGGGCTTCAGATCGATATCGAGATGAGCGGTGGCGTCTTTGTAGCGCATCTCTTTCTCCACCACCACCTCGAAAGGACCGAGGAGCTCGAAGATTTTGGTGAGACCGCGGGTGTCCACCACCAGGTAATGATCGACATCGACACCGAAATTGCGTGCCACTGTCTGACAGGTCAGGCGGGGTCCGCCCATGGCATGAGCGCTGTTGATTTTGTTGGTGCCGTGTCCCCGGGCAATCTCCACCCGGCTGTCCCGGGGGATCGAAACAACGGCGACTTTTTTGCGCTCGGGATCGACGTTGACCAGCATGATGGTATCGGATCTGGTGCCGGCAAAACCTTCCAGGTCGTCGCCGTTCCAGTCCACCCCGAGCACCAGGATGTTCATCGGCTCTTTGAGATTGGGCAGAACCGGAATGGCGCCCAGGGCATTCTTGATTGCCTCGCCGGCTCCCCGGCTCAGCCCGCCTTCGCTGTGTCCGGCCCCGCTTCCGGAGCCCCGGGCGAAGACGAAGAAGACCAGGGCGAAGATGACCGCCACCGAAGCGGCTGTGAAAATCACGAGCCTCTTGCTCTCGATGGCATAGCTTTTCTCGGAGCTCTTAAAAATGCTCAAAAGTGCTCTCTCTTCTACAGTTGCGATTGTCGCGGCCTGGTAACACCGCCTGAATTTAACCAGAACCCGCTTATTTGACAAGTGGCTAGCGAAATATTTGAAATATCTAAGCCTTGCCGTTGCACGAGCCTTTGCCGTTTTTGTGGTGGTCCGTGGTCTCGACCTGTATCGTCGTATGGCTCAGGCCGAAGCTTTCCTCCACCATCTCGCTGACCCGGCTGAGCACTTCGGCGGCATCGGCCTTGTTGCTGATAGTAACGTGGGCGGACATGGCGTGATGATCCGAGGTGAGGGTCCAGACATGCAGATCGTGTATGTCTTCGACTCCCTCAATGGCACCGATGGCGGTGTCGAGCTCGGCTAGATTGATATGCCCCGGGCTTCCTTCCATCAATATATGAGTGCATTCGCTCAGGAGTTTCCAGGTCCTCGGCAGGATCATCATGGCTATCAGAGCCGATAGGATCGGATCGGCGAGGTACCAGCCGGTGGTCAGAATGATGATGCTCGAGATCACCACCGCCACCAGGCCGAGCATGTCGGAGAATATCTCCAGATAGGCGGCTCGCATATTGATCGATTTCTCGGAGCCTTTCGAGATGATCGAAAGAGAGACGAAATTGAGCCCGAGACCCAGGACGGCCACCACCAGGACCGGTACCGAATTGACCTCCGGAGGGCTGTGGAAGCGCTGCCAGGCTTCCACCAGGATGAAAACAGCGATTCCCAGGAGGGCCACGGAGTTGATCAGACCGGCCAGGATCTCGCTGCGGTAATAGCCGTAGGTCTTGTCCTTGGTGGCAGGCTTCTGGGCGAACCAGATGGCTATGAGGGCGAGGACGATGCCCCCCACGTCGCTGGCCATATGCCCGGCATCGGCAACCAGGGCGAGACTGCCGCAGGAGAGACCGACCACGATCTCGGCTACCATGAGGGTAACGGTGATGGCTAGCACCGTGAGCAGTCTGGATTTGTTTTGCTGGCGAATCAGCTTGTGATCATGATCGTCGCCGGACATTATTCTCCCTGGGCGTAGCTAATCGGAGCATCCGGTCTCTGATAGAGCCGGACAATGGTGTTTGCGTCTCTTTTAGTAAGGTCTTTCCAGACGTCTCCTACCCCGATGGAGTAGAACATGGCGTCATGAGGATTGGTGGTGTGCCCAGCCATTCCCAGGACATGACCGATCTCGTGCAGGCAGATGTTGCGCATACGGTTGTCGGTGAGCGGCAGGCTCTCCATGAGGGGCACTGTGAGCAGAGCGATAGTGCCGCGCACGATTCCTTTTTTGCTGGTGAAAAGCTCGGCCTCGCCGGCTTCGGCGATACTCTTCAGGCTCTTAGGATCGCCGGTCCAGCTCACCTCGATATTGCTTTCCTCCTTTTTTTCCACGAAAGCGAAACGGACCAGACCCCCGGAAGCTTCCTGCCAGTCGGTAAAGGACTTCTTGAGGATATCGGCGAATTCGGGGCGATAGCCCGGAGCTCCCTGCCCGTCCGGAATATAGACTCTCAGCGGCATCTTGGCGCTGTCCCAGCGGAAAGTGCCCTTTCGGGTTACCTGCTTGATATAGTCCAGGGCTTCAGGATTGTTGCCTTCCGATCCGGCGCTGGCGATTTCCTTTTCCAGACCTTTGACTATGCTCTGGATCTTGCCGACATTGGGGTCTTTCGGGAAGCGCTTGAGAAATTCGTTATAAGCACTGACAGCGTCTTGCAGCCGGCCTTCGGTCTGATAGAGACCGCCCAGGCTCATCCAGGTGGAATCGAGATTGGGATTGATGGCCCTGGCTTTCTCCAGGGCCTGGATGGCTTCTCCCGTTCGCCCTGTTTTGCCCAGGGCGATCCCGAGATTGTGCTGGATCTCAGCCATGTCAGGAGCCAGCTCCGCCGCCTGGCTCAGGCTCGCCACCGCCCCGCGGTTATTGTTGTCGTGGAGCTGATTGACCCCCTGCTTGAGAAGCAGGACTGCCTCGTAAGTGGCTTTGGGGACCGGCTTGCCGTCCATATATATCTGCTCGGCGGCCTCGCCGGGGTGGCCCGAGACCAGTAGAAGAGCGATAGATATGAGGGAAGGCAAAAAGATCTTCGACATAGTTCAGATCTTAAGCTAGTTCGCCTTAACTTGCACCTGCGCTGTTTGCAGACAGGCAATGCCCGGCAGCTCAATACCTTCCAGGAATTCCAGGGAGGCGCCCCCGCCGGTGGAGACATGGGTGAGAGCACTGTTATCTACTTTTTTCTCTTTCAGAGCCGCCACCGAGTCACCACCGCCGACGATGGTCTTGACGCCTTTTTCTCTGGTGAGACGGACAAGGGTGTCGATTATCTCGAAGGTGCCGTTCTGGAACTCTTCGATCTCGAACACTCCCATGGGGCCGTTCCAGAGGATCGTTCTGGCGCTCTCCAGAGCTTCTTTCACCTCTGCTACGGTTTCCGGTCCGACATCGAGACCCATGAGATCGGCGGGGATCGAATCTACCTTGACGGTGACGGTCTTCTGGCCGGCCTTGAGCTCCGGAGTGCAGACCACATCCCGGGGCAGAATCAGCTTCACCCCGAGTTCTTTCGCTTTTTTCTCGAGCTTCAGGCAGTAGTCCAGGCGGTCTTCTTCCACCAGGGATTTGCCGGTCTCGAGACCCTGTGCTTTGAGGAATGTGAAAGCCATGGCACCGCCGATGACGATCACGTCTACTTTGTCGAGAAGATTGTCGAGGACGCCAATCTTGGAGGAGACTTTGGCGCCACCGATAATGGTGGCAACCGGTCTCTGCGGATTGTT
>JAGQHH010000432.1 GCA_020431945.1 Cyanobacteria bacterium HKST-UBA02
TCCCCAGGAGCTTCTGGACTTCCAGTCCTTCATGAATCACAACGAGAAATACGCCCGGGATATCACCGAAATTCCGGTGATTCTCTTCCAGGGATTCCAGGATCATCTGGTGCGTCCCACCGGCACCTATGCTCTCTATCAAGCTCTTGCCACCGCCGAGAAGGATCTCATTTTCGTCGGCTCGGCGGAGCACCTGATCTTCGAGGAAGGTCAGGCCTCCGAAGAATTGATCAAGATGCTGGTAGCCTGGCTCGACGGTCACGTCAAGCGGCTTTGCGATAGCGATGCAGTCTCTTCCGCCGGTGAGGAGAGCCAATGAGATTCGCAGTGGTTTCGATTATGCTTGTTTGCGCTCTTTTTTCTCCCGCGTTTGCCGAAGAGGGCACCGATAGTGGTGCGAGCCGGAATATTGCGGAGAAGATCTCGTCTGAGAAGATCTCTTCTGAGAAGTCCTCTCCAGAAAAGATTTTTCAGCGCATCAAAGATCTCACAGCGGAGTTTTATCCTAAAGCCAAGATCAAGAGCAAAGGCAACAACCTGCATATCGAGTTCAAGACCAGACCTTTCGAGGTGCCTGCCACCGGAGCCGTGGAACCGGGCCCCGAGTGGGGCGGTATCCTCGTCGATTTGGAGCTGAAAGATGGTCCTTACCAGGGCAAAGACGCAGTCCCGAAAAAATTCAACGAGTATTCTTTCTATCATGTAGTCTTGATGGCGCCTTATTCTAAGAGCCACGATTGTCACCTGCTCACCAGGGTGGCTTATCCTTTCGACAAGTCTGCCGAATATGTGAAACAGCTCGGCGAGATCGTCGACGATCTCGATTCTTATCTTTGATCGTTCATCAATTCGATTTCGACAATCAGCGGGAAATGTTCCGAGCCTGTTAAAGGACCGGTTCTGCTGCTGTTTTGATACTGGTGAAGTCCATTGCCTGGTTGTGCTCTATCCCGTTTGTGCTCTATCCCGGTTGCAAAGGGAGGTGCGGTGCGTCTAGAAAGTAACCTGTGATACATTCGGTTGTCATTAATATAGACTGCATGATTCCGACGCAGGCAATCAGGGAGACTCGTATCGATCATGAAAATCGCCATGTTTGTAAACGATGTCATGACCGAAAAGGATACTTATACCACCAATGTCATGGCCACCGCCGCCATCAACCGCGGTCACGAGGCCTGGGTCATCGGTGCGGATGATTTCAGTTTCGACAAGGACGACAAGATCAGAGCCCGGGCAAGACATGCTCCGAAGTCGAGCTATAAGAGCGGTGCCACGTGGCTTCAAGATTTGAAAAGCGATCGTGCCCGGGTCGAGGAGATCACCGTCGACGATCTCGATGTCCTTCTCCTGCGTAGCGACCCCAGTAATGACGTCGGTCCCAGGCAATGGGCCCAGGGTGTCGGCATCGATTTCGGAAGGGTGGCGCTCAAGCACGGTGTGATTGTGCTCAACGATCCCAACGGTCTTTCGAACGCACGCAACAAGATGTATTTCCAGAGCTTTCCAGAAGAGGTACGACCCCGTACTCTGATCACTCGCAATATCGAGAAGATTCGCAAGTTCGCCCGGGAAGAAGGCAACTGGGTGGTTCTCAAACCGCTCCAGGGCTCCGGCGGCAAAGGCGTCTTTCTTGTAAAGCCTGATGAGATGTCCAACCTCAACCAGATCGTCGATGCCCTCAGCAAGGATGGTTATATCATCGCCCAGGAGTATCTGCCTGCTGCAACCAAGGGTGATATCAGATTGTTTATGATGAACGGCGTGCCTTTCAGAGTGAAAGGCAAATATGCGGCTTTCAGGCGTATAGGCGCCGAGGGCGATATCCGCTCCAACGTTCATGCCGGCGGCTCGGTGGAGCCGGCGATCATCACCGACGAGGCCCTGGAGCTGGCCAATATGGTCCGGCCGAAGCTGGTTCAGGACGGGATGTTCCTGGTCGGTCTCGATATCGTCGGCAACAAGCTCATGGAGATCAATGTCTTCTCCCCCGGCGGTCTGATAACTGCCCAGAAGTTCGAAGGCGTGAACTTTCCCCAGGCGGTGATCCAGGCTCTGGAGCACAAGGTCGACTACATGAAGTACTATCGCCGCAATTTCGACAATATCGAGATGAATACGCTTTAGAGCAAAACGCTCGTTGAAGGTCAGACCATATGACTGTGGGATCATCTTTTTTCTAAGAATCTTGATCCCACAGTCATATTCGGTGCTGGAGATGACTGTGAGATCATTTTTTTTCCAAAGAACTTGATCTGACAGTCATATCGTCTCAATGTCGATTCGAGCTGGGCTCAGAGCGATGGCGAAGTGAGGGCTCGAGACGTGCGGGCTCGAACAGAGCGGGTGCGCGTTCTGCAGGCTCGAACACAGCGGGCTCGAACAGAGCGGGTGCGCGTTCTGCAGGCTCGAACACAGCGGGCTCGAGCAATGCAGGCTCGAACACAGCGGGCGCGAGAAGTGCGGGCTCGAGCACTGCAGGCTCGAGCAGGGCTTGTGGGCCGGGATGCTACTATAGGTGATGTTATCCCGGGTGGCGACGACCTTGAAAGCATCCAAGAAAGACCTCAAAAAGGAAACGAGCCCCCTGAGCGCTTATGTAAAAAGCCGTCTCGAGGACAGCAAACAGGTCAGGCGGGCGGTGGCGCCCTGGGGAAAGATCAGTATCGACCGGCAGTTGCCGTTCCTGGTGGTCTATCGCAAGCCCGAGGGACGGACGAGCCTCGGTGACGAGCGTTTCGTCATGGGCGAGGCTTCCTTCCTCACCGCATCCGGTGCGGAGAGCCATCACCCGGGCATTGCCGAGCTGGTTTCGGAAGTGGCTTCGGTGCTCTCGGAGAAATTCTCGGCGTTTCTGATCATCGAGGTCTGGATATCGCATCTCGAGGCCAAGGGCGATATGCCCGAGCGTCCGCCGCAATTCCGCCTCCATCTTCCCTCCAGGGATTACCTGAAGCTGGACATCGACGGCTTCGCCTCGGCTCTGCGCCGCATCCGGGTCCAGAGGCAGGAGTCGGTGATCGAGATGGTCTGCCAGCAATCTGCCTGCCCGCCCGGTCTCATGCCCCTCATGGGGCGCAAGGAGTCGGTGAAGAAGAACATCTATTTCCTGGGAGTGGAGATATTCGACGTCTATCGCGACTCCGAGACCAATCTCGACTTTCCCCTGATGCTGCAGACCATTCGCCGCGGTTTCTCCAGGGCGCTCAAGCGTTTTATCTTCGAGTTCACCCACCAGCACACGACTTATCGGCCCCGCAACTTTCAGGTCCTGGGCAGGCGCAGTCTGGTCAAAGCGGTCTGGGAGGTGGACAGACAACTGGCTGACCTGAGCCGTTCTTTCGATCTGGTGCTCTGCGCCACTCCCACCAATTATCATGCTGCTTTCGAAGAGTTCAAGAAAAAGCATTTCGAGGCTCAGCCGCGTTTTCTCTACAGACCCGTTGTGGTGGAGCCCGCCGAGTTGAAGCGCGTGCTCTATTCGGTGCCTATCGAGCGCATCGAAGATCCGGCGCTCGCCCAGCTCTTTCGCTCCCAGAGGCAGGGGCTCGATCGCAAACTGACCATGCTTGCCGATCGGGGCACCAAGAAGTTTCTCTACGGGAGCATGCAGCTCTACGGTGTTCCCGAGGACTCCTATATCGAGCTTGCCAGGCATGTGCTGGCCACGGTGCCGGTGGATGAGAGCGAAGAGCCCGAGCCCAATTTGATGACCGCCAGAATGATCGCCGAGGAGGCGAAGAAGGAAATCGCCTACTACCGCAATCAGAATTCGGATTTCGGAGCGCAGGTGGAAGTCCGGGATGACATAGCCGGGATTATGGTAAGCAACGGCAATCTGCTCATCAATCACCGTCTCAAGATTCCGGATCACAGAGTTCGCGCTCTCTTGCAGCATGAGATCGGCACCCATGTGGTTACTTATCATAACGGTCGCGCCCAGCCATTTCAGCAGCTAGCCACCGGGCTCATCGGCTATGACGAAGTGCAGGAAGGTCTGGCTGTGATGGCTGAGTTCCTTGCCGGGGGTCTGAGCAACAAGCGAATGCGGATCCTGGCCGGGCGCGTGGTGGGGGTGGGCATGATGCTTGCCGGGGCGACCTTCGTGGAAACCTATCGGGAGCTCGTGCATCGCTATCGTTTCAAGCGCAAGCCGGCATTCTCGCTGGTGATGAGAGTCTATCGCGCCGGCGGCTTCACCAAGGATGCCATCTATATGCGCGGTCTCATCTGGCTGTTCGAGTATCTCAAGGACGGGGGCAATCTCGAGACCCTTCTTCTGGGCAAGATGCCCCAGGCGCAGCTTCCCCTCATTCGTGAGCTTCGCTGGCGCAATGTCCTCAAGCCCCCTTCGGTGATGCCCCGCTATCTCGAGTTCGAGGAAGCAAAAGAGCGCCTTGCCCTGATCAGGGAAGGGATGACTCTGGAGGAGCTCAGCCGGGCCATGAAAAAGTAAGTCTAGTTATACATAGAAACAGGGTAAAAGAGATCATGACAGGACCATGAGATCTCGCCTGTGTGGCCTACTCCCCAGGACTATAACGAAGCAATACAACAGCCCGGTCTTTGCTTTGAAGACTCCGATCTGAAAGGCTCAACGGTGGAGCTCAATCACCTCGGGCTGCCTCGCTCCATGACCGGGTCTTTCGCCAGTGTCTACCGGATGTCCAACCTGGACCGGACCTTTGCCGTGCGCTGCTTTCTCGAGGGGCGGGAGGACCTGGAGGAGCGCTATGCTGCTATAGCAAAGACCCTGGCTGAGTCGGGGCTGAGTTGCTTCGTGGGCTTCGAGTTCGTCGAGAGAGGCATCAAAGTCCTGGGGCGCTGGTATCCCATCGTCAAGATGGAATGGGTGGACGGGGAGCCCCTGGAGAAATATCTCAATCGTTTCGCTCGAAACAGCTCGCGGGTGGAGAGCGTCAGCCGCTGGTTCGACGAGATGCTCGCCGGTCTTGCCGAGCATGATATCGCCCATGGTGACCTTCAACATGGCAATATTCTGGTCGGCGATACCGGAATCAAACTGATCGACTATGACGGTATGTTCGTTCCGTCCCTTTCGGGAAAGGCCAGTCCCGAGCTCGGGCACCGCAACTTTCAGCATCCCGGACGCGCTCAGGACTTCTACGATTCCGGTCTGGATAATTTTTCAGCCTGGGTGATCGCCATCTCGCTGAAAGCCCTCAGTCTCGAGCCCGGTCTCTGGAGGGAGCTGGGAGGCGGTGATGATTGTCTCTTGTTTCGTGGGACCGACTTCCGGTCGCCGGAGAACTCTCTGGTCTTTCGGACTCTGCTCGATCATGAGTCCGAAGAGCTCAGGGCTATGACCGAGAAGTTCTTGCGTCTTCTCGTCATACGCCCGCAGTCCATTCCCCCCGTCACTGTGGAAGGAGAAGCTCTCAAAGAGCTGCTTGCCGACGAGAGCCTGGTTTATATCGAGCGTAGCGTCATTGCCTCGGAGCACGGCAGGGTGATGGGGACCGTGGATCACACCCAGTGGCTAATCGACCAGATAGCTGCTCTGGAGGCGGAAAAGAGCCTGCCTACGCGGCGCTCGGCCCGGGGTGTCTCCAGGTATGCCAGGCTGGTGGACACTGTCGGTCGAAGCATGTCCAGCATGGGCAAGCAGGCCTGGCGCCGGATGGTGTCGGTGGTGGCACGCATGCAATGGGTCCAGGAAGGCCTTGATGAAGCCGGGCGAGCTTTCAACGACAGCGACTATCTGGGTGCCATCAAAGTCTACAGCGAGCTAGCCGAATGGAGCGCCGTGGCTGTCGACTCGTCGGACCGCGATGCGATTATCGAGAAAGCCATCGAGGTGTTCATCAATCTCGGCTACTGCTATGTCGAGATCAATCAGCTCGGAACCGCAGCCCATTATTTCAAAGAAGCTAAGCGAATCGCCAAGGACAGCGGTCGGGGTGAGGAGGAATTGCGAGCTGCTCTTTTGATCTCGGCAGCTTATTTCGAGCTTGGCCAGAGGGACCGGGCAATCATCGACCTCGAGAAAGCCGTGAGCTCTCCCAGTGTTCTTATTGGAGCGGTGCGCCGGGAGAAAGGCTGGTCTTTCGGTCGGCGCATCACCATCCCGAGCATGATGGTGGATCTCGGTCACAAGTATGTCCGGGACAATGCCGCTTCCGGGGCGAAATTCTGCTACGAGGCGGCCATGGAGTCGCTCCGCTGGCTCGAGCATGCCGGTCAGAACCAGGCTGAGGCTCTAATCTCGCGAGCCACGGCAGGGGTTTGTATAACCAGAATCGACGAGCTCAGTAAAGCCGAGCTTGTGGAGTTTTTTCTCCAGCATGTCGACACCCCGGAGAAGCTGCAGGATCTTCTGCAGTCGGAGCGCAAGGGCATGCTTTCCTCTGATCCCAGATATGGTGACCTGCTTCGCCTGGTAGCGGATCATTTCAGTGCCGCCGACGAGACCGAGTCGGCTGAAGCCGTCTATCGAACCGCTCTGGCCGTCTACCGTGCTGCCGGTCTGAATCGCCATCAGAGCTGCATCACCATATGTTTGCTTGGACTGGGCAAGGTCGAAGACGCTGTTACCGGTCTGCTCGCCTCTTATCCCTGGGAAAAGGGGTATTCTCGCGAGTTGAGCGATAAGCTCGTAAGAGTCGATGACTATTTGCAAGCCCTCTGTGTCGGAGCGCTGATCTTCGAGGACGACAGCCAGCGAAGCCGCTATCCATGTATCGAGCGTTTGATCCAGCTCTGCCCTGAGCCCGGGGAGCTGCTGGGGATACTTTCTGATCTCGAGTCTTCCCGGATCGGATCCATACTAGCCCTGGCGGAGCTATTTCTAGCCATGGCAGCGGAGCTCAAAGAGCTCTCGAGGACGCATGAGGCGAAGCTACATTATGCAAGCGCTTTTCGAACCTTCCAGAGAGTCGGGCTCAACGAAGATCATGGCAGTGCGATCATGGAAAGCCTCCTGGGCAGTGGTGATCTGGAGACGGCAGCGGGGCTGCTTATCGACGGAGGCAATCTCGAGACCACGATCAAGCTTCTCGCTAAAGTGATGATCGGCCGCGGTGCTTACCAGGCTGAGACCACCACCCTGCTCATGCAGAAAGTAATCGAGCACCAGCTCTCTCTGCCGGTGGCGGCAGTGGGCGAGTACGAGCTCAACAAATCCCTGGAGCTTCTCGAATGGTGCGCCGGGGAGGACAGCCCGGTCCTGGAGCAGATGCGTGAAGGGGTGAACAGATGGTTCGAGCACCGTGAGCTCAATATCGCCCATAATCTCGTGAGCCAGGGACAGTTCGGCCCGGCCCAGAGCATCTTCGAGAAATACGAGGGACCTGCAGGTCCCAATGTGGTCTCGGTGCTCGAGCTCTGGGCGATGAAATATCTGATCGCTGCAGTAGCGGACGGCTCCTCCCAGGCGCTCACCGACCGGTACACCCTGGGCTGTGCCACCGAGATCATCTCGACCCTGCGTGAAAGAGAGGCTCTGCGCCCGGAGTTCGCCGCTCAAGTGGCGGAGCTGATCTTGAAAGCAAGTCCCCGGGGCGTGTCCGGAAAAGTCAGGCAGATGGGGGAGATATTCTCGTCTCTGGGACCGGATTTCGCCGAAGCTTCCGCGCGAATCGAAGAATTCTGCAATCGCGGGGATTCTTCCCCGGAGGTGTCGGAGGATCCCGGAGACAGCAGTACCGGTCTCCCGTTACAACAGGATGCGCTCAAGCCGGAGGTCACCGCCTCGGAGCTCGCCGAGAGACAGATCTGGCAGGGTCTGCACCGGGCCATGGTGCTCATCGACGGAGAGAGCTATAAGGAGGCGATCAAAGCTTTTTCGACTTTGGAGAAAATGGACAGGTCGGGGCAATTCATGCCCGACATTTTCATCGGTATCGGCTACTGCCAGTTCCTTCTGGAAGACCAGGAGGAAGCCGAGAGCTTTCTCAAGCGGGCTGTGCATGCCGCCAGGCATCTGGAGCAGGGCAAGTTCTACCGGGCGTCCCTGGCTCTTGCTTATTATCTGAAGACGCCGTCCGGGCACAAGCCCGAGTTGAGGACCCTGATCGATCCCTCTCTGGAGCACAAAGAGGTCTTGAAGATAGCTGCGCGCTTGCGGGGACGGCCTATAGACATCCATGAGAATCTCGCCATCAATCTTGCCGGGCTGCTTTATGAGCAGGCAGTGAAGATCGAGCAGACAAACGATCTGGACGCTGCCCGCCCGCGCTATAAGGCAGCCCTCACCATATATGGTGTGGAAGCCGAGGTCTGCCGGAGCGAGGTGATCGACTGTCTCGATGCTGCCGGGCAGAGCGCTCGTGCTGCCTCCCGGTTGAAAGACGCCATGGACAGATCCCTGATGGATACCGGCGCTGTCGATGATCTGCTCATGAAAGTGGCGCGCCGGCATGTCAGGGATGCCAGTGTAGCCCGGGTAAGCACTTTCTACGAATCCGTCGGCATCGCTCTCAAGCACTATGTCGATGTCGCCGAGCGCGAGCTGGTGGTGCAGACCATATCGCGTATTCTCATCTCCGAGGTGACACCGCGGACGCTCTTCGCCGAAGTGACCAGGGAGCTCTTCGACATGCGCGATGACGGGCGACTCGATGCGCGATTCTGTCTGACCATAGCGCGGTTCATCGAGTCGAACATCGTCTTCTGCTCCGAGACCCGCAGGCAGCAGTGCCGGGCCCCGCTGCTGCGTATCGGGCGGGTGCTCGAGAGCGTTCATCCGCGTTCTTATCAGATTATCGAGGAAGCCATGGACAAGCCCCAGCTTCCCATCAATCAGGCTTTCAATCCTTGATAAATTGACTCGGTGTTGCTTCTTTTATTTGTCTGTCTTCTTAACCAGGAAGGCAGGATCTTCTTCCTGTCTTAATCCACCATTTATCTCA
This sequence comes from Cyanobacteria bacterium HKST-UBA02, assembly GCA_020431945.1. The sequence continues at coordinate 8,871 of JAGQHH010000432.1, forward strand.
TTCAATTTCTTTCTCGACTGCAACTGAGTCTCATCAAGCTCCTTCAGTCTTCTCTTCTTTCGTTCTTCCGTTTTTCTTCTTCTCGATGTCATTGTCCTGTCCTGTTGAATGCATAATTGAAATCTACCCTTCGAGCCTGGGGGTCAAAGCAGGCTCTTGATGAATCGGTCGACTTCGTTCGTGTAGTCTGAGGGTTCCCCGAGATTGTTATTGATCTGACCATGGGAAAGAGGCTGCGGGAGCACCTGGGCTCTGCCTCCGAGCTCGCCGGCTCGGGCGGCGAAGTCCCGGGCTTGCTGGCAGGAATTCTGGCGGTGGCTCGAGCAGACGAGCAGCATCGGGGGCGGTGCCTGGCTGAGGCGGTAGAGAGGCGATGCGCTTTTCCAATATTCTGGGTCCGAGCCGAAGGCTTTGTCGAAAAATCCCTGATGGGGCTCTTTCATGCGGCTTACTACATCCATGGCGGCGCTGTCTAGAGAAACGGTGCCCAGCCAGGGTCTGGCGCTTTCTTCCG
>JAGQHH010000433.1 GCA_020431945.1 Cyanobacteria bacterium HKST-UBA02
TCCTCGGCGGTGGGGATGATGATGCGGGGCGCTTGCGCCGGATGGGGGCTGTTCTCGAAGCGCTTGCGGACAGTGGCGATCATGGACAGGGCATTGCGGTCCACGTTGACGGCCGCCTGCCGGGCAGGGACGCCCGACTTGACCAGACCCCAGTAAGCCAGGGTGGCCGCGGCAGCCACGTAGGTGGCGTGGATGTCGCCCATATCCTCCGGAATCTCAGCGCTACCAGCCATGAGGTTATCGACCAGGCGGTCGACCTTGGACTGGCGATACTGGTTCCAGTTGAGGAGCTCGCCGGTGCTCAGGTCACCCAGGCACTTGAGCTTGCTGCGGATGAGGGCGCGTGCCACCACCGGTGCCATCGCCTTGATGTCCGCAACCGGGATCTTGATCACCCGCTTGCTCTTGCGGTCCTCGTCCCGCCACGTGATCACCGTGGGCAGGGGCTCGCCGGTGCCCTGATCGGCAAGCAGCCGGCACTGGTCCGCTTCACGGCCGAAGCCGATCTCGTCCAGGGCCGCTGCCACGATGTGGGCGCGGATGTAGTCCGGCGGATGCGGCCAGAACTGAATCGTGGCCTGACCGGAAGAGGTCTCCCGGAAGCCGAAATAAGAACCGGTACGTAGCAGCCGGCGGGTGTTGAACACGCCCCGGCCCTTCGAGTTGAATGCCGAGAAGGTGCTCAGCATGTTGTACAGGTAAGCAGGACCGGTGAGGAGCACACCGCCGGAGATGTCGGCGTCGACCTCCCCGATGGTATCGGCGAACATCTTCACGAGCAGATCGCGCATGAGCACCTTGTTGCGACCGATGGTCGCATGCTCGACGCTGAGCTTGACCTCGCCCTTGTCCACCGCATCCCGGATGGCGGTAGCCAGAACCACCATCAACTCCTCGGCCAGACCTTCGACATCGGCGAAGATGTCGTGCCTGAACTCGTGCATGTAGAGCGCGAGCATGAGGGTGATGATATTGGCTTCGTCGTGGGGAACCTCGATGGCGTGGGCGCCGATGGGACCACGGGAGGCCGGCAGGGTAGCCGGTCCCTGGTCGCTGAACCGGGCCACGAAGACATTGCCGACGTGGAACTTGGACGTCTTCAGTCGTTCCGTGCCGGGCTCACCGCAGGGACCGGCAGGCTCCTCACCTTCGAAGAGGTGGAATGCCTGCTCGACCGCGAAAACCACGGCTTCGAGCTGCCGGTAGTTACCGGAGCGGAGCTGACCGAATGCGTCGGTCCAGATGCGGAGCACCGCCAGAATCTGGCTGAGCTCCTGGTCCAGGGTATCGATGGCGGCGTCCAGGAGCTGATGCTCAGGAACGTCGGGGTTCTGCGCCGCCAGCACGCTGAGAACACGCGGCAGAGTCTCGAGATAGAGCTCGCTGAGATGATCGAGCTGCTGTTCGAGACTGGCGATTGCCGGCATGTACTTCGGCTGGCTCAGCCCCAGGGTGCCCTTGGCCCACTGCACCTTGTCCTTGTGATCGTCGAAACGCTCGGCGACGATGGCGGCATACTTGCCGTCGTCCATCATCAGCCGGAGCCCTTCAGCAGCTGCGAAAAGAGTAGCGTCGACGCCGCTCTCCTTCGACTTGGGCAGCTGCGGAACAACACCCTTCGGCTCGGCAGTGAGCTTACCGTCTGCCGTCGGGTTGAGAATAGGGAAGCGGTGCGGACCGCTTCGTTTGCCGTCTTCGGACTGGTCGTCGGTGGTACCGGTCTTGGCAGTCTTCGCCTTGAGGCGCGCCAGGGATGCCTTCACGGCTTCCTGGACCGTCGGAAAATCGAAATTCTCCTTGCCGTAACCGGGACAGATGACCATGTTAGAACGACAGCAGCGTGAGTCGAACCTCGTATCCACAGTTCGCTTCGTGGGCAAACTGAGGTCGAGAGAAATTTTCTTTCCCATAGGGGTGCTTTCCTATCGTTTTGGACTTTTTGTCAGGCGCTGGAAAAAGAAAAAGGGACCAGAACGGCGCCGGAGTAAAACTCCGAACAACCGTCCTGGTCCCCAAAACAACATCAGAATCCGGCCAGGCCGTCCTTGGTGTACGAGCGCAGGATGGGGCTGTCCGCCACACCCTCGAGCTGCTTGAACTGACCGCCGGCCACCAGCTTGGCGAGCTTCACGTTGGCACGGAAGTCGTCGTCGGTGGCGCGACCGCCCTTGATCTGGCGGGTCAGCTCGCGGGACAGGACGTCGGCGGCGAGAACCGTCGCGTCGTCGCCCAGCTCGCTGGCGTGCAGGCAGGTGGCGAGAATCACCACAGTCTTCTGCACGTCGCTCGAGAGCTCGATCATCCGCTGCTGCCGGTCAGCCAGCTTGAGCTGGTGCTGCAGCATGGCGAAGTGGATCTGACGCATCACCTTGCGGAAGTTCTTGAGGGCGAACTTCGCATGACGCGCGAGCTTCGGATTGAGACCGGAGATGAACTGGCTGTCGCCACGGTTGAGCAGGGCACCGACAGTGTAGAAGCCGAGACGCAGGCAAGCGCCCTTGAGCTTCCACAGATGCGCCGGATTCATCGGGTTGAAACCCTTCACCGTCGCGAACGGAGCCATGTACTTGTTGCCGTGGTCCTTGACCAGCCCCTTGAACAGAGCCATCCCGAGCATCTCGTTCTCACCCTCGTAGATCGAGGGGGCGAGGAAGTCGTGGATGTTGTCGCCGATCAGGTGACCCTTCAGGAAGGTCCGACCGCCATGCGTCTTGAGACCGAGCACGGTGCTGGCCTCATGCAGGGCGTCGGCGCCGAAAATCTTGGCCACGATGCACTCGAGCTCGCCACGATAGCCCTCATCGAGCAGCGACGAACCCCAGGCGACCAGCGCGTCCGCGCCGACAATCAGAGAAGCGAGCCGGGCGACGCGACGCTGCACGAGCTCGCGCCTGCCGATGGCATCACCATAGGTCTCACGGAAGTCGGCCCAGGGCAGCATGCTCTTCAGGATGAGGCGCATGGTGCCGGCGGAGTTGGCGCACAGAGCCACACGCCCACGGTTGAGGCCGTGATAGGCGATGGTGAGACCGTCGCCCACCGGAGGAACCAGGAGGTTCTTGGCCGGGACACGGAAGTCCTTGAAGACGATTCCGTAGTTGTGGATGTGGGTGACAGCGTGGATGCCGTAGCGATCCAGCTGGAAATGCTCGTTCTCGGAATCAGGCAGATCCGCGATCAGCACCGCCGGCTTGCCGTCGATGAGCACCACCAGACCGATGGTGCGTCCGGGCACGACGTTGCTGATGAACATCTTGCGCCCGTTGACGACATAGTGGTCGCCGTCGAGCACAGCCGTGGTGCGCAGAGCCGTCAGGTCGGATCCAGCCCAGGGCTCGGTGAGAGCGAACGCCGAAAGACGCTCACCGCTCGCGAGCTTGGGAAGGTATTCGGCCTTGAACTCCTCGCTGCCGTACGCCTCGACCGGGTCGACAGCGCCGATGCAGCCGTGGATGGAAGCCATCCCGGCCACCGTCGCATCGCCTTCGCAAGCCATACGAGTCAGGAACGGCATGAACTCGGCCAGGGGCGCACCCCATCCGCCGTGCTCAGGCGCAATCAGAGCACCCCAGTAGCCGGTCTTGGCCAGGTCTGCGATGACCTGGTCCGTGACCTTGTTGTCCGGACCGTAGAGCGTGCCGGCGTCACGATGGCTCTTCACCACCGCGATGGCCGCCTTCATCAGCTCACGATAGCCCTGCTCGGCACCGACACTGGTGCTCTTCTGACGGCGGAACAGCGAGACCGGAGTCTTGCCGGACCAGACCGCCTTGTGAACGGGACTGTTGACGGTACGGAACTTGGCATCGAAAGTGCCCTCGACAAGATCGTCACCGCGGTCGAGCTGGCCGATCTTCTCGACCTCTTTATCGCTCTTCCCCGCCTGACGCAGAACGTCCTCGGCCAGGTTACGATCCTGGCCTTCGGGTCGATTTGACTTCTTCATAGTACACAACCTTACTTTTGGTAAGATGCCACACCCTTTGAAAATTCAGGTATGGCGAGTATTCGGACTATCGCTAGTCCGCTGCAGGAAAGTAAGGAAAAAAAACAAACCCCCACCGGAACGAAGGCAAGCACGGTTGCCTGCCTCCGCCCGATGAGAGTAGAAATTGCCGGCTCCGCCGTCTTACTTGACGATGATGCCGACGCCGTCCCAGGCCTTGACCAGCTGGTCGACCAGCTTGGGCTGGAGCGACGAGCAGTTGCTGACGCTCAGGTCAGCGAAGTCCTGGAACTGGGCGTTGGAGCCGACCCGGTTCTTGCCGAACGCGGTCTCGCTCCACACCTCGAACGGCGCCTCCCAGGCGTACCCGCCCGCGGCGATCGCGAAGGTCGCGAACGCCTTGTTCGGGATACCCGAGTTGATGTGGACGCCGCCGTTGTCACTCCAGCCCGTGTACAGGTCCTTCATGTGAGCCGGCTGGCGGTCCTTGCCGATCTTGGGATCGTCGTAGGCCGTGCCGGGGTTCAGCATGTCGCGCAATGCGCGGGCGTTGATGCCCTTGGCGAACAGACCCGTGCCCAGGAGCCAGGAGTCCTTGTCGGCGGTCAGGCGGCCCTTGTACTGGCGAACCAGAATGCCGCCCACGTCCGAGAGGCTCTCGTTGAGAGCACCGGACTGGCCCTGGTACTCGAGGCCGCTGGTGTGCTCGGTGATGCCGTGGAACAGCTCGTGACCGACCACGGTGGGACGCACGAAGGTGATGAAGATCACCTTGTCGCCGTCACCGTAGACCATCTGACGGGAGTTCCAGAAGGCGTTGTCGTAGTCCACGCCGTAGTGGACCGTGCCCAGGAGGTTCATCCCCTGGTTGTCGATGGAGTTCCGGCCCATGACCTCCTTGACGAAGATCAGGGTATCGCCGTGATACTCGTAAGCCGCGTCGACGATGGCGTCGCCGGTGGCGGCGTCGCCCTCGAAACGAGCGCGGGTACCGGGCAGCGTGCGACGGTTCTGCGCGTCATAGATCTTGCGCTGGGCCGTCGAGCCACCGCTGGTCAACTGCCGGATGTTGCCCTGCTGGGAAATCGCCTTCAAGAACAGCTTCTGCGTCTCGAGCATGGTGCGCTTCGGGCTCAGCAGCAGCGGGTTGAGGCGGGCGATGTCCTGCAGCACGTAATCCGGAATGAAACCTTCCATGTGATTGTGATTGCTCATAGTGGATTCCTCTTTCGTGTTGGTTTGCCGTGCCGTAGGCATCAGGCAAACGGGTTAATAAGTGAAGAGCCCGTCGAAACGTCGCCGAGCCCTTCGTCAAAACGATGTCTGCCTGCTTGCCCACACGGAACAAACTTCGCTCAGCTCTCCAAACTCAGCCCGCCACAAAGTCGGCGTGCCGCTCTTGCCTGGCAGTAATCCGGGCGGAGAAGAGAAATTCACGTTCTCGACTCAGAGCTTTTGTTTGAATTGGAGCTAGATTTGAGACCTTGATGGGTTAGACAGGAACAGTAACTAGACACTACTTCTTTGACGGATCGGTAATCAACAAGAGGAGAAATTGAGAAACCACACCAGTATTAGCTTGACAGCTCTTGTAGTATATAAGTGAGATATAAATCTTAGTAGATGACGCAGCTCTGAGAGCTGTGCTAATCACATACATACCCCCAAAAAACCTGGTTTCAAGACTGGGAAATCAAGAACCACAGCGCTTGACAACCAGTTGCATACCCCAGCTTAGGCAGAATTGAACTGCTGCTCTTTGAAAGTCAAAAGACAGACGAACTAAGCTCTCCTCGTAACTAATGCCTTGTCAACTGAAGTAGTTGAGTTTTTAGCCAGAAACGCCCGAGAAGCGACTTTTGAACCCTGCGCGAGACAGTTCTGTCACGCGGAGAGATCCGGTCTGGCTGATGAAAACTCTGCGAAAAGGTTGGCAAGCATTACGTTCCGGTCAAGTTTTATTCCGCGGCCCACAGCGACTTAGTACCCTTATAGGGTATTCTCGCCATGGCCGCTCACAAAAGCCAAATGGAGGCATATCGAAATGTCCAAATCCAAGCAAGGAAAGTCTCCTGCGCTTGATGCCGAGATCCGGCTGCCCCGCAATGTCGTTCCCAGTCACTACGATCTGACCTTCCGCCCCGACCTCACCGCGTTCACCTTCAGCGGCGAGGAAGTCGTGGATATCGAAGTGCTGGAGCCGACGGGCACCATCAAGCTCAACGTCAAGGAGCTCAAGCTCAAGAAGGTTTTTGTCGTCTCCGCAGACGGCACCAGACTCGATGGCAAGGTGACGGTCGACGAAAAGGCCGAAATCGCGACCATCACTTTCGCCGGTATCCTCGGAGCCGGCCAGTGGAAGTTCCACGCCACCTTCGACGGCGTGCTCAACGACAAGCTCAAGGGCTTCTATCGCAGCCACTGGACTGACGAAGCCGGCGAGAAGCACACCATCGCTACCACCCAGTTCGAGGCCACCGACGCCCGTCGCGCCTTCCCGTGCTGGGACGAACCCGAGTTCAAGGCTACCTTCTCGGTGACCCAGGTCATCGACGAGAACCTGACCGCCATCAGCAACGGCCGGGTCATCTCGGAGACCGTCGAGAAGGGCAAGAAGACCGTCAAGTTCGCCAAGACCATGAAGATGTCCACCTATCTCGTGGCCTTCGTCATCGGCGAGTTCGTGTCGAGCAAGCCGGTCAACGTCAACGGCAAGGAAGTGCGCATCTGGTGCGTGCCCGGTCGCGAAAAGCTGACCGGCTTCGCGCTCAAGGCCGCTGCTTTCGCCACCGACTGGTACGAGAACTACTTCGAAGTTCCCTACGCCGGCGGTGACAAGATCGACCACATCGCCATTCCCGACTTCGCCGCGGGCGCCATGGAGAACCTCGGCTGTATCACCTACCGTGAGACCGCTCTGCTCGTGGACGAGGAGAACGCTCCCCACGCCGCCAAGGTGCGCGTCGCCGTGGTGGTCCTGCACGAGCTGGCTCACATGTGGTTCGGCGACCTGGTCACCATGAAGTGGTGGAACGGTCTGTGGCTCAACGAGTCCTTCGCCACCTTTATGGAGAACCTCTGCCTGCACCACTGGAAGCCCGAGTGGAAGGTCTGGGAGGAGTTCGCCCTGGCTCGCGCCGCCGCCTCGCGCGTCGACGCCCTGCGCAGCACCCACCCCATCGAGTGCCCGGTGCATCACCCGGATGAGATCGACGAGCTCTTCGACGTGATCTCTTACGAGAAGGGCTGCTCGGTTCTCTACCAGCTTCACGAATTCATCGGCGCCGAGGTGTTCCGTCAGGGCATCAGCGCCTACCTGAAGAAGCACGCCTACGGCAACACCGAGACCCACGACCTGTGGGACGCCTTCGAGGAGTCCTGCAAACGCAACGGTCTGGACGTGCCGGCCCGCAAGATCATGGACGCCTGGGTCTTCACCGCCGGTCACCCCGTCATCGAGGTCCGGGAAGGCGACTCCGAAGGCACCGTGGTCCTCACCCAGAAGCCCTTCAAATTCCTCCCCGAGGAAGACGCATCCGTCTGGCCGGTTCCGGTCATCATGCGGGTGCGCAAGGCTGACGGCTCCTTCATCGAGAAGAAGCTGGTGGTGGGCAACAGCGAAGAGACCGTCTTCGTCGGCGAGAAGTTCGACCACGTGGTGGTCAACGCCGGCGGCAGCGGCTTCTACCGGGTGGTCTACTCCCCGGCGCTGAATGCCAAGCTCACCGACGAGGTGGGCACCACCCTCGACACCGTCGAGCGCTTCAACCTGATCAACGACGCCTGGTCGACGGTCCGTGCCGGCATCACGCCGGTGGAGGACTACCTCGGCCTGGTGCGGATTTTCTCCGGTGAGTCCGACCCGAACGTCTGGGCCATCCTCACCGCTTCGGTGCGCCACCTGCACAAGCTCGTCGAAGGCGACGCCAAGACGAGCCTGGAAGCCCTGGCTCGCGACCTGGTCACTCCCTCCGTGGAGCGTCTCGGCTGGGATCGCAAAGAGGGCGAACCGGTTCAGGATAGCGAGCTGCGTGCGCAGATGATCAGCTTCCTGGGCACCGTCGGCGACAGCGAAGAGGTCCAGACCAAGGCTGCCGAGTACTTCGACCGCTGGAAGGCGGACAAGAGCTCGGTCGATGCCAACCTGGCCGCCTCGCTGGTAGGCGTCCTCGCCTACTGCGGCGACAAGGCTCGTTACGACGAGTTCTTCAAGCTCAGCAGGGAAGCCACCAACCCGCAGGACACCCTGCGCTTCCTGTATGCCCTGGCCGGCTTCCGTGACACGGATCTGCTCCAGGAGACCATCGAGAAGTGCCTGAGTGCCGACGTCCGTTCGCAGGATGCTCCCTTCCTCTTCGCCGCGCTGCTGGGCAACCGGTTTGCGGCGCCGCTGGCATGGGACTACCTGAAGTCCAACTTCGACCGCATGGTCAAGGCCTATCCGGACTCCGGCGTGGTGCGCATGGTGGGCTCCGCTCACTCCCTCGACACCCCCGACCTGGCTCCGGACGTGCGTGAGTTCTTCTCCCGCACCAAGGTCAAGGCCGGCGACATGGCGATTGCTCAGATGCTCGAGCAGCTGGACATCAACGTCAAGCTGCGGGCGGAGCAGGCGCCGAACCTTACGGCACACCTCGTGCCGAAGCAGACCGCGAGCAAGAGCTAATCGGCTCGAGCAAGCAGGCTGATGCCTGGCTGAGAATCTAGGTATTGCCGGGAGCGGCCGGAAAGGGGAAACCCTGACCGGCCGCTCCTTTTTTCTGCCTGCTCTGCAAGACGGCTGGCTTCACTCTCGTCTCCGTAATCAAAACCCAAGCGATGATTTTCCTGACTGTTGCTCTGGCGATAACAGCGACTCTGATAGCGCTCTCGCCTCGCTTTTCGCCCCGCCTCTACCGGGGTTTCGTTTTCAAGCCCCAGCCCTACGATGAAGGCGACTATGCCTCCCGAGTAGTTGCAGGGATCGACGCCAGGGACGTGTACATCAGTACCGCCAATGGCGACGATCTGCACGGCTGGTTTTTCGAATATCCGGGCTCCAGCTCGGCAGCTCTCTTCTGTCACGGCAACGCCGGCAACGTAGCGAGCTGGTCTTCCGCGGCGGCTCATGCCCTTCGCAATCGCATGTCCGCCCTCATCTTCGACTACCGGGGATTCGGAAAAAGCCCCGGAACTCCGACTCTGCAGACAATCTGTCGAGACGGTCTTAGTGCCTTCGACTTCTTGAGAGACTCTCTTGGATTCGAAGATACCAACATCGTCTTGATAGGAATTTCATTGGGCTCCGGGGTAGCAAGCCATATCGCCAGCAAGAGAGACCATGCCGGTCTTCTCCTGCAAGCGGGCTACAGCTCCTTTCCGGTACTTGCTCGTCAAGTGGTCCGGCTTGCCAGATTCGTACCCGGCTTCCTGCAATTCAGGCCGGTGCTCGACAATGCCAGGGTGCTCTCGCGGCTGAAAACGCCGAAGCTGATCATCCACGGTGGCAAAGACGAGCTCATCGACATCTCCCACGCCCATACCCTCTATCAATCCGCCGCCGAACCGAAACGCCTGGTCATTCTTCGTGACTCCGCCCATGGCGGTGTCGCATCACGAAAAGAGTGCCGCGTACTGACAGGAGCGGTGGATGAATTCTTATTGGGACTTTAGTAAATCCGGGACCGACGGGACTCGAACCCGCGACCTCCTGCGTGACAGGCAGGCGATCTAACCAGGCTGAACTACAACCCCTAAAATATATGATCACC
>JAGQHH010000434.1 GCA_020431945.1 Cyanobacteria bacterium HKST-UBA02
GCGCGGATCACAATGTCGCGATTACGCCGCAAGGAGGCAACGTCGGCCTCGCCCGGGGCCATGGCATGTGCCTTCTCCAGGGCGCTCAGGCTGGCTTTGCCCTTGCCTTCCGCCTCCAGAATTCTGGCCGAGATAACCGTTGCCTCGACATTACCCGGCTCCTGCGCCAGGACTCGATTGACGGCGGCTCTGGCGGAGCTGACATTGCCCCCTTTCAGATCGCAGAGGCTCCTGGCCAGGAGCGCTTCGGGATTGTCGGCGTCTTTTTTCAGCGCTTCACTGGAAAGTGCCAGAGCCTTTTCCATTTTCTGTCTTTCCGGCGCCTCGATCAGCACCGCTCTCGCTTCCAGGGCCCGGGCGCTGGACTGGGAATCAAGACAGCGCGCCGCCTCTCTTGCTTCGCTAATTGCCTGCTCCAAATCTTCTTGTTTGAGATAGATCCTGGCAAGCTCGATATGGGCCGGGGCGAAGAGCTGGTCGTCTTTTAAAGCGGCTTGCAGAGAATCGAGTGCTTTTTTGTAGAGACCATCCTGGCTTTCGATCATGCCCCGGGCAAGAAGAGCCAGGGGCTCGTCGGTGTCCGGCGTGCTCTTGAAAATCGCTTCTAATGTCTTTCTCGCCTCACTGCTCTTGCCGAGCTTGAGCTGGCAGAGAGCGATGATAGCCTGGCTGTCCGTATTGCCGCCGGGAAGCGCGCCGGCTATTCCCAGGCTTTCTTTATAACGCCTGCTGAAATAGAGGGCTTTTGCCTTCACCGTCAGTACGGTCCGGTTGTCCGGATATCTGGCGAGGACCCTCTCTGCGGCTTTGAGAGCCTCTTGATGGGCGCCCCGGCGCTCGGCTTCTTCGGCAATGACGATGAAGAACTCGGGCTCCAGGGAGTCGTCCTCCACCAGGCTCTTCAGCTCCTGGCGCATGGCGGTCATCTGTCCCTGGCTGTGGAGACTGGCGATGGTGCGAAGCCGTGCTGCCCGGGACTCGGGCTCCAGGCAGGAGGCTTTGCTGGCGCAGGAGCTGGCCTTTTCGTTGTCGCCCAGCTCAGTATATAGATTGGAAAGAGCCGACCAGGCCTCATAACTTGTCGGATCGATTCTGGTAAGGCTCTCGAAGGCCCGGGCGGCGCCGGCATTGTCGCCGACAGCCATGAGACAGACACCGAGCTGGAGATTGGCGGTCTGGGAATCGGGCGCCAGGCGCACAGCCTCTCCGGCAGCGGCGGCGGCTTTTGCCTGGGAGCCTGGCTGTCTCAAAAGGATTGTCGAGAGAAGCACATAATATCTATCGCTTCCTGAACAGAGCTTTGTGTTTTTCGAGAGGAGAGCCAGGGCATCCATGCTCTTCCCACGCCCAAAAAGAGAGGCTGCCGAATCTAAAACGCTCTTGCACTCGGCGGAATCCGCTACTTTCTGCGGGGCGCTGGCTCGGGGCGCTTGCTCTGCTGCCTTCTTGCGGGCCAGGGCCGGTTCGCCTGCGCCGGTGACGAGCAGAAGAGCAATGAGAAGCGAAGAAAAGCCAATTTGAGTATCATTCATTTTGTATGAGCTCAAAGAACAGCTTCCATTCTAGACGACTTTTCGCTTCTCTCGCCTTTGCCCTGCTCCTTGCCCAGGGCGCGGTGCGGGCGTCTGATAACGGCTCCGGCGATGATCCGCTCTTGCGCCAGGCGCGCTCGGCCTGTCAGTCAGGTCAGCTCGATGAGGCAGCCAGCCTGGCTCGCCGGGTGATTTCGGTTTCGTCTTCAGCCCCGGCTGTGAGCGGCGCTTATCTATTGCTCGGCCGGATCGAGCATCGACGCGGCGCTCTCGACAGGGCGGTGAGCGCCTATCGAAAAGCCCTGGAGATATCACCGAAGGACGAGCAAGCCATGTTCGACCTTGGCGTCGCGCTATTCGACAAGAAAGACTACCAGGGGGCGGCGGATTGTTTTCAGAAAGCGGTGCGGCGCAAGTCGAGCAATGCCGAGTATCAGTTCAATCTCGCTCTCAGTCTCGAGCGGCTCGGGCGTAAGAGCGAGGCCATGAGCGGTTTCGAGAGAGCGGCCAGGCTGGATGCCACCAGTGCCGCCGCTCATTTCAGTCTGGGACGCATTCATCAAATCAACGGCGACCTCGAGAAAGCATGTGAAGAGTACCAGACCGCCATCGCTATCGATCCGGATTTTGTCGATGCCTATAACAACCTTGGTGTCGCCTATGGTGACATGGGCAAATTCCCCGAGTCCGTCGCCGAGTTTCAAAAGGCTCTCAAGATCGATCCGGGACACTCCAACGCCAGGAAGAATCTTGGCTACGCCCAGGCCCACACCAGTCTCGGTATCAGTTATTTCGGCCGGGGCGATCTTGATAAAGCCTTCGGAGAGTTCAACAAGGCTCTCGAAATCGACCCTGAGTATGCCGATGCGCACTACAACCTTGGTCTTGTCTATCACAAGCGGGGACTGATGACCGAGGCCATGGGCGAATATCAGAAGGCGATCGATCTCGATCCTCGCAATCCGAGACCATACAATAATCTCGGCGTAGCATACGCCGCCGCGGGACGCAAGGAAGATGCCCGTGCTCAATACAAGAAAGCCCTGGAGCTCGATCCGACTTTTGCCGAGGCTGTGAAGAACCTGGCCATTCTCAACGGTCCCTGATCCAGAATTTCAGCGCCAGTCTTCCCGCAGGGAGAGCTTTTCTTTGATGGCCTGTCTTATATCGGGCAATTCGAGCTCCCGGGCCAGAGCGCGCCACATCTTCTTGCGCGAGCCCGTGCGAAAGGCCAGGTGCATACCGTGCTCTTTCAGGACTGTGAGGGCTTCCTCTCGCCAGAGAAGCTGGCACATCGAATAAGGATCGACTTTCCAGTTGCGTCGGCTGGGCCAGATCTCGTTGAGTTGTGCCCGACCTTCTCTATCCTCAGTGACACAAATGAGTCCCCACCAGGACGGGACGATTTCCATGGCTTCTTTCACATGTTTCTGATCGCAGACCAGGGTCATTCGATCGAATACCCGGCAATAATTCTCTTGCTGAGAAGGCAGACGATTGAGATTATCTGACGCGCTTTTGATCTCGAAGCCGTGCAACTCATCGTCGATGAGAGCCAGATCGACCCGAAAACTCCCTTCGAGCACACCCAGCTCATCCACTATCAGAGGCTGTCTCGCAAGGTCGACGACATGCTCATGGAGGTAGATATGAAGAGCGATTCGGACGTCCAGTTCTTTCACGCCTATATTATATTAGAAGGTCTCAGAGATGCCCCGGCCAATGAACAGTAAAAACGACTCGATGAATCGACTTTTGATGGTGGCAGTCGCCATCCTCTCCGGTCCGGCACTCGCCTCTTGCTCGGAAAACGCCGGACAGAGTCCTTCTCCGCAGCATGAGAAGAAGAAAAAGAAAGAAGATCTCTCCAAGATTCTCACCCGGGTCGAAAAAGTCTCGGTTGCAGATGCGGTGGCGAAATATATCCCCGGACCCGGACGATGAGGTAATTCTCCAACAGCCTCTGAATATATAGAGGGGGCACATCTGGCATTCGACAATGACGATCACGAGGCCGCCCTGGTCCTGGCGGATCGGGCTGTGCAGATCAGCCCCGGCAATGGAGCCGCCTATTACCAGCGGGGCAAAGCCCGATTCAACAGTATGGAAGGAGATGAGGACAGGGCTCTCGAGGACCTGGAGAAATCTTGCCGTCTCGCACCCGGCGAGGACACTGCTTATATCTACATAGCCCGCATCTATGACGGTCGCAATCAAAAGAAGAAAGCCCTCGCTGCACTCAGCGAGGGAATAAGGGTGTGTCCCAGGAAGAGAGATCTTTATAAGTATCGGGCTGCCCTCTATAACGAGGACGGCAGGATTGATCTAGCCGAAAAGGACTATAACGACTATGTAGCCACCGGCGGTACCAGCGAATGTTTTTTCTTGCGCGGCAAGTTCTACGAGAAGTGCGGGCGTCTCGAAAATGCTCTGCGCGACTACACCACTGTGATCAAGCGTCAGAACCGCCGCAATCAAGTCGACAAGCTGGTTCTCGGATATAAATATCGCGCCGGTGTGCTCAGACGTCTGGGCAGGCATCGTGAAGCCATCGCCGATCTGAGCGAGGCCTTCAAAGGCGATCAAAAAGACGACGAGGCAATCCGGTCGAGGGGCTTCGAATATATCGCCATCGAAGATTACAAACATGCCCTGGCTGATTTCGATAAAGCCATAGAGCTCGCTCCCCAGGGAAGGCAGGGCTATGAGGGTCGGGCTGCCGTCTATGAGAAGCTGGGCAAGAAAGACCTGGCCGACAGAGACAGGAAGGAAGCCGAGAAGCTCGAGGCTGCTCCTGCGGAGTTGCCCATCTGATATAACTCTATCAATGGAATCGCAAGAGAAGCTGAAGGACAAAGCTTCGGAGCCGAGATTGAGAGAGGTAAGCCAGGAGGACACTGTTCTCCGCACCGATGCGCCCTCATCCACCGAATCGAAAGCCATAGGCGGTGGCAGCCAGGCTGTGATCGGCTCGACCCTGGCCGGCAACATCTATGTGGAGGAGCTCATAGGAAAAGGCGGAATGAGCTCGGTGTTCAAGGGCCGCCACACCCAGATCGACAGACCGGTGGCTGTTAAGGTCATGCACGAGCATCTGGTCAGCGAGGAGAATGCCCTTCTGCGCTTTCAGAAGGAGGCCCAGGCGGCAGGCAAGCTCGACCATCCCAATATTGTCAAAGTCGCTGATTTCCGGGTTGGTGAGGGAGGTTTCTCCTTCCTGGTCATGGACTACGTTCCGGGCGTCTCTCTTGCCCAGGCGATTCGCAAACAAGGCGTCCTGAGCTGCCGGCAGGCCGTGGACATATTCAGCCAGGCCTGCGACGCTCTCCAGCACGCTCACAGTCACGGGGTGATTCACCGGGATCTCAAGCCGAGCAATATCATGCTGGTGGACTCCGAGAGCGAGGACGGCAAACCCCAGGTCAAGCTCCTTGATTTTGGCATCGCCAAGATCCTTCCCCAGCATGGCGGCAGTGGACAGAAGCTCACCCAGACCGGGGAAGTGTTCGGGAGCCCGCTCTATATGAGTCCGGAGCAATGCATGGGCAAACCGCTGGATGTTCGCTCGGACATCTATTCGATGGGCTGTCTCATGTACGAGACTCTCACCGGGACGCCGCCGATTGTTGGTGCCAATACATTCGAGACTTTTTTCAAGCACACCACCGAGATGCCGGCGAGCATAAAGACCCACCGCTCGGACCTGCCTAATTACCGCGAGATCGACGCCATAATTCTGAAAGCCATGGCCAAGAATCCTGCCGACCGCTACCAGAGCATGGCGGAGCTGAAAGTCGATCTTCTCGCGCTTTTCGATGAAAAGGATCGGGGAATCCTCGAAAAAGCCAGAGACAATGTCGAGCTTGCCAGACGCCGTGGAAGCGCCAGGAAGGCTGCCTTACCGATGCCTGCCATGATCGCCGGGTTGATCATCCTGGTTGCCCTGGCCGCCGCCGGCAGCGCTCTCTTCCTGAAACAGCCCGGCTGGCAGGAGCTGTACACAGAAGGGCAGGAAAGAGTAGATGCCGGGCAGTACGAGAAGGCTTCCCGGGATTTCCAGGCGGCTCTGGCTCTGTCGAGCCCGGACAAGAAATCCGAAAAGGCTGTCTTGCGCGAGCTCCGGGACCTGGCTCTGATCGCCGGCGAGAATCCCGAGAATTTCGATCGCGAGCTCAAGAGCCGCCGTGATCAGGATCTGAGCCAGGCGAGAGAGGACCTGTCAGCCCTGGTAGCGCGTTTCGACCGGTCCTCTGCCGCAGAAAAGATTCAGGTGGCTCACGATATCAACGAGAAAATCGCCCCCCTGGTCTATGGCGATGCCGACGACCGGAGCCTGGCCGGGCAGACCCTGGATAAAACCATTGCAGCGCTCGAGGCGGGACCCGGCAAGATTTCTACTGCTATGGGAAGGTCCCTGCACAATCGTGCTTTCATCGATTATGTGCAGGGGCGGTATGAAAAATCCAAAAACGGATTCGCCCGGGCCGCAGACGTCTACAGGCAGATCGGCGGAACCGGCAGCGAAGCTCGCTCTTATCTGCTCTACACTCTGCAGTGGCTGGCCAGCGCCGCCGGACGGCAGGGCGACCACGACCTGGAGAAGAAATCGCTGGAGGAGAAGCTGGCACTTTCTCGCAGCAGTGCCAGTCCCGGCGCCATGAATGTGGTGAGCAACAACGTCCAGGTGGCCATGAGCAAGCTCAAGCTGGCCGAGTTTTATTTCTACGGCGAGAAAGGCAAGTATCAGGACCTGGACAGAGCCCTGGAGAATGCCCGGGAAGCGCTTCGTATTTTCGAGAATGCCGAAGAGAAAGACCCGGTGCAGCTTGCCAACACTCACTATATCCTCGGTGCGATTCTGCTCGAGGGCAAGGACCTGTCCGGCGCCCGAGAGAACCTCCTGGAATCGGTGCGTACTTTCGAGACACTGAAAGAGCGCGACAGTGGCTGCTTCGTGGAGGCTCTCCGGCTCCTCGGCCAGACTTACGAGAACGAGAAGAAGCCGGAGCTGGCCCTGCCGCTATATATAAGGGCTCTGGCAATCGGGCTCGGGATTACTCCTCAGCCGCAAGCCTCCATCGAGGCTCTACTCTTGCGCCTGGACAGCGAAGCCGTGCGCGGCTCCAGCACATATCGACAGGTGATCTTCAGGCTCATGAATGAGAAATTGAGGGTGGACCGGGAGCGAGCCGGTAAAAAGAGCGAGGCTGTGGTCCGGGACCTCAGACGTCTGGCTGATCTGAATCGCCGGGACGGCCGTCTCGAACGAGCCCTCGAGCTGGTGGACGAAGCCCTTGCCCTGAAACCTTCTTCAGGCTGGCTCCAGGTAGGTCTGCTCACCGACCGGGCTCTCTATCTGTTCGACGCTAAGAAGAAGACCGAGGCAGAGGAGACCATCGCCCGGGCGCGCTTGAATGCCGCCGATCTGGATGTCTCGGACGATCGCTATGGGGAGCTCAATCGTCTCAAGAGCACTATCGAGGCCAGGGGTCTGGAAAAGGACTTCGGCGGGCTCTCGAGAAAAGGCGAGAAGTCCGGAATTTAGGGCCGAATTATGGGTATGTAGTTTAAGGATGGGTGTGGAGCCAGCCTTACTATGAGAAGAAAAGTCAGATCCAATGAGGGAGCAGCCCTTACGGCTGAGTTCGCTCCGGCGTTGTTCGTTTTTTTCCTGATCGTGCTTTTCCCGCTGATCAATCTCATCGGCATGGCCACCGGCGCATCGGTGGTCTATTTCGTTGCCGGGCAGACCGCTATCAGCGCCGGTAACGCCGCTTCATATCCGAGTGCTCTCGATCAGGTGCAATCCACAGCCAACACTCTTGTCTCATCAGGATTCGGTCAGTTCGCCAAGTTGCAGCCTGTGGGCGGTTATAATGGCTGCGGTGTCGACCTCTACACCACCCAGACCAGCGTCAACAGCAGCAATGTCACCACTTCGGGACCGAATACGCCCCTGGCGGTGAATCCCGATACCAGCAATAATCTCTACAGCTACGACACTATCGCTACCTACGATGTCGGTCCTTTCGTCAATATGAGCGCCATGCCTTTCATCGGCGGGATTCCAGGTGTGGGCAAGCCCGCCCGTCTGACTTTCAGTGCCAGCCGCAATATCGAGCACCCCGATGCGCTCACTGGCATAGGCTCGATCAGCAATCCACCTGCCGGCGGTTCAGGACCTGGTGGTGGTGGTGGAATGACGTTACCGAACCCGGGCGGCGGTGGCGGACCCACCTTCGGACCTCCTCTCGGTGGAGGTGGTGCCACTGGTGGTGGCGGTACACCGAATACGGGTCCAGGCACGCCTCCTTCCGGAGACCCTGGAATAATCGCACCGCCGGTCAGCGAGCCACCCCCGATCAAGCCCGATCCCGGCGGTGGACCGACTCAGGCTGGTGTGTAGATCAGCAGCCATTTTTCTGTCACTTCTACCTGTGGATTACTTGTCCTGAACCGGGTCGTCCCGGCAGCACATCGATAAATTCACCTGCTTCGCCGAAGGCTGCCCCATGAGATCAAGCACCAACACTAGACAATTGATCCTGGCTTCATAGTCATAGTTCAGCTCGACCAGCTCTCGGTAATCTTCCATCAGCTTGCGCCAGTCAGCCTTCTTATTCATTGTTCTATCTCGATATGGAATTAGGAATTCTATCAAGCCTAAAAGAGCCAAACAGTCAATTCAAGAAAGAGAGTCTCCCTTAATATGGACCGTATAATAGAGCTAGAAAAAGTTCGAACGGAGAACCGTATGGAAGGGCCAACAAAGATTTCTGCTGAGGAGATGGATGAGGCTGTCAGAAAGGTGGTGCTTAGTTTCGAAATTCACCCATCTCAGGTGGCGAGAGAATTGGGCGTCTCTCTCAATGACATATTTGATTGGGTCAGAAACCTCTCAAAGGAAAAAATCAGATACTGGAGTATTGGATATATCGTTGAAGAAAAGCGCGGTCCGGGTAAGGGATGCGGGCCTTATCCGGTGGCAACTCAATTACTCGCTCAAGTCATTTTTTTAAGGCGTCCCAAAGAGAAGCCCTGTGTGGCAATCATCAAGAAGGGTGAAGATGGAATTGAGCTAAATCCTGTTGTGAAGCTCAATGATGTCGGATTTGAAGAGTCACATATTGTCGGGTTCGACTATGGGCCAATCCCTCCATTAAGTCAGATGAGCCCAATGGACGCCGACGAATTGTGGGGAACAAGCGACAATAAATCTGTTGATGAAAGTGGAGTAACTTGCTACAGGCTTGTTTCGACAGTGGGTGACGAAGTTGTCCTAGAATTGAGGTTCAAAGGAGGCTCTCTGACAGGTTATAGAGTTTCAGGGAGTTCTATGAGTCTCGATAGTAAATGGTGTCAGGTATAGAGGAGAAGGTAAACCTTCTCCTCAAAAAAAGAGTTGTGGCATTCATTTAGCCCAAGAATACCATGCTCTCAAGACAGGCAAGCGGTTCCGTAAGTATTGACCGACTCAGGCTGGTGTGTAGATCAGATCTATCGTTCGCTTGTGCATGGCGATGGCAGGGGTGAGGACCAGCGCCGCCTCAACATTGCCGTCTCCCATGCGCAGCCGCACCCGGCCGATATAGCCCAGCCGCTCCTGCTCCAGACGCCTGAGAGTTTCGCTGTTCTCTCCAACCAGCGCCGAGATATGCTCGCCGCAGATATTCTGCTCCAGAAGCGAGGCGGTCCATTCGTCCAGTGATTCGATCAGCCCTCTGTGATCGAGACAGATGGTCCCGACCGGAAGAGTTTCCATAGTGATACGGCAATGATGGGTTCTCGCTTCGAGGAGGAGGCTGGTGAGCTCTTTGGGCTTAAGTTTAGGCATACTGGGATCAGGACTCTTTTCTGGGTTTTTGTTTCGGCAGGCGCCACAGGACGACCAGCCTTGCAGTGAAGAGAAGGCAGGCAGGCGCACCCGTGCAATAATCCGGCACGAGGCGACAGAGATCGCCTCACCATATACGGTGAGGAGAATCGATTTACTTTTCGATTGAGGGCAGAGCCAATCTGCGGTCACGTGTCCCGTGATCGTAGATTTTATGCGGTTCTACTTGGCAAGCGAGTTGCGTGAGCTTACACTGCACGCAGTACCATTCTCTCAAGCCCTTGTGGCAAATTCGTGGCAGTTATTTGCTTGCCAGATTGACCGGGCCGGCGATGATCGTCCTCGATTTGCTCTTGTCTTCCACCTTTCCCTGTCGCGGCGGATGGGCGACGACACAGACCCATAGTTTCCCTTTATCGGAGCGTTTCTGACCCGATTCTTTCTTTCCTTTTTTGCTGGCGCGGGCGACACGCTCGGTGATCCCTTTCCATTCGAAAGAGCCGTCAGGTCCGGCTTTGAGGCTGGTCTCCCCCACCTGGGCATTTTCCAGGGGCACGGGGAAAGCATTGTATATGGTGCTTACCCCCGGGTTCGAGCCGGATACTAGCGATAGTCTGGCTCCCGGCGCCACGCCCTGCAGAACCAGCTCGGTCGGGCGTTGTTTGTGACCGCCGTCTATATGAAGCAAATCGGAGGTCACCGATACGATTCGATTCGGCTTCTGTGGCGACACTTTCTTGTGCTTCAGCAGATAGGCCTTGAGCGATTCGGCGATTCTGGTCTTGGTCTTTTCGATGGCGGTGGCATCTTTGAAATCGTAGCCTTCGCCTCCCTCGAAATTGTAGTGATTGATGGCTATCTTGTATCTCTTTTCCGGATCGAGGGCTGCCCAGGTGCCGTCAGCCTCTCTGGCGCGGACGAAGACGACTTTCTCGCCATCGGGCCGGGACCGGTCATAAGCGAATTTGAGACCGGCGACATCGAGAAAGCGCCCGCCGGTGCTCCCCCCTATGGAATGCTCCAGAGCCTGGCGCAGAGTCTTGCCGCTTACCGTGGCGAAAACTACATAGTTGTCGAAAGGCAGAATCTGCTCCACATCGGCCTGGGAGATCGGTCCTTTCTCGAGCTCTCCTCTGATCCCGCCGCGATTGTGGACCGATATGGTGGCTCCGTACCGGGCACCTGATTCCACCAGGGCATCACAGATCAGATCCCCCATGGAAGAGTCGGTGGGGGTGACTTTGCGACCGAAGCCGTCGGAGGCGAAGCCGACGATTTCCTCCCGGAGGGAGAGGAGAGGCTTCATCTTGTCGTCGACATAAGCTTTGATCTCGGGAACTTCGGCAATCTTAGCCGTGACATCCTGGAGCCGGTAGCGACTTGCCCGGGTGTCCACCACTCCCTTGCCGTCGAACACCAGCTCGGTCTTGCCCACGGCTCTGCCGTAGCAGCCGGTCTGCACCACGGTAGTGGTAGTGCCGTCCTCATGCTCGACGATCACCGGCTTGTCTAGTCTCGTATGGCTGTGACCGCCGATAATGGCGTCTACCTGAGGAATGGCGGCAGCGAGCTCTTTCTCGTCGTCGATCCCGACATGGGTGACAAGGATTATCTTATCGATCCCATCGGCGGAGAGCTTTTCTACCTGCTCTTTGATGGGCTTGATCCATTCGTCGCCCTTGGCTTTCAGCTTGCAGCCCTCGAGACCGCCGCTGAGCAATTCGAGCTCCGGGGTGATGGCGCCGACGAAAGCAACCTTCTGACCGTCGATCTCTTTGATCACATAGGGCTTGATGAGCTTGTCCAGCTCCGGCACCGGTCGGGCATCGAGATTGCAATTGATGATGTCGAATTTGGCTTTGCTGAGCTGTTTGGCGGCATTTTTCGAGCCGTTGTCGAATTCGTGATTGCCCAGGGTGTAGACGTCATAGCCGATCATATTGAGTAGAGCCACTTCCACTTCGCCCAGATAGTGGCTGTAGAGAGGAGACCCCTGGAAGATATCGCCGGCGTCGGCGACTATGACATTCTTGCTGCCCCTTTTGAGCTCGTTGATAATCGTGCCCACCCGGGCCATGCCGCCCACGATCTTTCCTTTATAGCGATAAGGCTCGTCGTGGGAGTGCAGATCATTGGTATGTATTATTGTAAGAGTGAACCGCGAGTCGGGGGTCTCAGCCCTGCCGATTCCGGCAGTGAAGAGAATCAGAAGCATTACCATGGAGCAAAGCGGGGTTGTGAAAAGCCGTTTGAGCAAGGGGTTCCTGATAGCCACTGTTCTGTCCTCATTCATTCTTATTGCACTGATTTCAGGTTCAAGGGCAGCCCTGGCGGAGCCTGCCGAAAAGGCTCTGGAGCCACAGTTCTACCCGGAGCGAGGCTGCCCGGTAGAGATTGTCTCGATCCGCAGCGTCCTGGAAGTGGACCCATTCGGCGCGCCCCTCGCCTGCAAAATATACACAACATATAAGAATAACTCCACCAAGCCCATTTCGGCTGTCAAATTCAAATTTCGCTTCGTCGATGCCGCCGGCAAGGACAAGGGCACTTTCCACGGGGGCGACAATGTCCAGGTCCTGCCAGGAATGACCCGGGCGCACAAGTGGCGGCGGGACGTTGCTCTGAGCCCGGTTATCTCGGGGCTCAAAATCCGGGTTCTGCGAGTGAAATTCGGCGATGGCTCAGGCTGGCATAGTTTCAAGACCAGTCCGACGCAGGGGGAGGAGCCCCCGCCCCCGCGACAGCCAGATTCACAACAAGATTCACAACAAGAGCCTCAACAAGACTCGGGTAGCCAGGGCGACGGCGACGATGGAGCCTGGCTCAAATAGGGCTACGGTGTCGGGTGGTACTAAAATCAGTGGCAGGAGCCAGGTCTTTATAGGACTGCGAAAATGCCCATAGAGTAAGAGATCGGGGCATTTTTGTTCTGATAAACACAATTGCTCTTTACGCTTCGGATCAATATCCGGAGCCGGTACTTGTTTGATAGAACGGCTGCCTGAGCGCTTTCCAACTCATTCCGGCAATTGCCCTGTCCCCACCGGGGCATCGATTCCTGTTCTCAGGCACAAAAATACGGTGTATCGTATATGCACTTAGCTCTCAAAATTGAATACAACTCTCTCGTGACCCGGCAAGGATCGCCAAGATATGATTCTCAGATCTTTCGGTTTGCTGATCCCGGTGGTCGGCATTTCGTACCTCCTTGCACACGCGAGCCAGCACACCGTGCTGCTGGCTTTTCTGTGCGCAGGCGTTGGTTACGCAATCTGGAAAGTAAGATGCGCATTCGTGCGCCGCGCCAAGATTCGCAATATGTGGCGAAGAAGCGTGGAGCTGGAGCATCTGCTTCATCAGTTCGACGACCAGACCTCCTATGAATACTTCGTCAAGCAGTCTTTCGAGGTTGATGAGCCTCGCAAGCTGGAGGAAGCGCCTGCCCCCAAACCGGCTCCCAGCCGGACCACGTCGAAGTTTCCGATTTCGAAGATCTCGTCGAATCGCTCCGCCGCCACTGCCACTGTAGAAGAGCGCAAGACTGCTGTCTGCTGACTGCTTTATCTGTGGAAGGTTATCTTTCGCAGTTTTCGAAGGCTCTCGATGTCTCCATCCGAAATCGAGTCTGAGACCCAGATACTATTGATTCTCGAGTTTCGCTCAATCAGTCTCTTCAATCCTGCCGGGGTTACTGCGGTATTGCGTAGATAGATCGCCCCGGCTGGCGTTCCTTCGAGCATCTCGAGACCGCGGTCGGTTACTGCAGTGCTGTCGAGCATGAGAGCCTGCAGCTTCTCAAGGCTTGCGAAACTTTTCATTGACTCGTCCGAAATCGTGGTGCCGGACAGGTCAAGAAGCGCGAGATTCTTCAATTTCGGGCAGATCGCTTGCGCCGTTGCATCCGTGATCATTTTTTCGTCCTTTAGACGCAGAGCCGCGAGTCCTGTGAGTCGGCTCGTTTCAACGGCGTCTCGATCAGTAAGACCGGCATCGCGAATGTCCAGCCTGAAAAGAGATTTCATCGATGCCAGGGCAGCGATTCCCTCGGCTCCGAATCCTCGGGACTGATCCAGAAACAGCTCTTCGAGGCTTTGCGAGCGTGCCAGATGAGCGAGCCAATCATCAGACACTTTCGAGAGAAGGATCCTCAGTCTCGATATGTTCTCTCGCTCGGCAATCCCATCAGCTTCAGCAATTTTCAAGGCTCGTTCGGAGAGAATCAGCGTCACCGGTCCGACGCTCATATCGAGTGCTTCCCAGCTGAGTGTCTCCTTCCCCTCGAAGGTTATGTCATTGATATCGTTGCCTTCACTTGGTTTGGGAGGATCATTGAGTCCTCCGGAATCGAAGGCGTGATAGGAGATAGGAAAAGTGCTGGGAGGTCTGGTCGTCTCGAAACTGTACAACATGACACCGATTGCGGCGACTGTAAGGGCAAGCAGGCTGGCGAAAGCAAGAACGGGAAGGTTCCGGTTTTTTTGTTTTACCACTACCGGGGTGGCTATCTCCGGATCGTCTTCCGTCTCGACTGGCTCATTGCTCTGGATCGCAGCTACTATTTCGTCCATGGACTGAAATCGCCGGTCCGGATCCTTGGCCAGCATCCTCGAGACGAGCTTCTCGATAGATTGCGGAAAGGCCAGCCCTTCTGCTTGCGAAAGAGATGGCGGCTCCTCTTCGCTATGCATCCTGAGCGTCTCCATGGCAGTGTCTCCGTGAAAGGGAGGCTCTCCTGCCAGGCACTCGAATATGATGCAACCTAGCGAATAGATGTCGGAGCGTTCGTCGGCCTTGCCGCCCCGGGATGCTTCGGGGCTCATATAGAGCGGACTGCCCAGGAGGGCGTTGGTCCTTGTCAGTCTGACGTTCTGGCGTTTCTCAGGGCCTTCTTCCAGGCTTTCTTCCAGATCTGCTTCCAGGCTGCGAGCGATCCCGAAGTCCACGACCTTCACCAGCTCCTCACCGCTGCCGGAGCTCGTGACGATGATATTGGCAGACTTCAGATCTCTGTGAATCACGCCCTGCCTGTGCGAATAGCTCATCGCAGAACAAATCTGCAGCACCAGATCGAGGGCTCTTTCAAGGCTCAGAGGTCCTTGCTCCCGGATGATCTTTTTGAGATTAGGACCTTCGACGAATTCCATCACCATATAAGGCTCGTCGGAGCCGCTCATGCCGAAGTCCAGAATCTCCACCAGATTCTGATGGGTGAGACGACCGGCCAGCTTCGCCTCTTTTTGAAATCGCTGAATCTGAGAGCTTTCGAGCTGCTGCCCCCCGGCGTGCAAAACTTTGATAGCGACAATCTTGCCCAGATGACTGTCGAAACAGCGAAAAACCGAGCCCATTCCACCGGCCCCGAGGGTCTCGAAGTCCGTATATCGGGCTGGCAGATCCGGTGTGTTCAGGTGTCTATCTCCAGCTGATGGCTGTCACGACAGGCTTGCAGTATACATCCTGAAAAACCCTGATGTTTTGCTCGCCGGCTCATGATAAGTTGGAAACAGGGGATCCTATATCATCGGCTCGCAACTGCACGGGTATTAACTCATGATCGCTTCGCATGTCAACCAGACCGAGTTTGTTCTGACATGCGAAGCGATCATGAGTTA
>JAGQHH010000435.1 GCA_020431945.1 Cyanobacteria bacterium HKST-UBA02
TCGTTATCTTATCAAAGCCGGTCACGAAGACTGCCAGCACGCCCAGCTCAATCTCAACACCACCAGGATAACCAGACCGATGCTCGCCAGCCTGGAAGAGGACCTGCCTCTGATCAAAGACTGGCCGGTGGTGGTCAAATACGGTGCTACCGCCGGCAGTGACGTTGTTCTTGTCCTGCCCGACCGGGGAGGCATCAGCCGCTGGTACGAGAAAGACGCCCAGAGCGCTTTCGCGGACGTGCCTGATTCCCGGAGCCTGGCTGACGCAGCCGCCCTGACGGTACTCTGACGGTTCGCCGAAACAGTTTCGAAAATATGGGAGTTCTACGTAGAGTGGGGGAATATCCCCAATTTACGATTGATTCTGCCGGACCTAGACTGATAGTCACAAAGCACCTCCGAAAGCTGTGACACCAACGGCGAGGCAACCAAAATGAGCATGTTTAGAAACCCCTCCGATGAAGACAAACTTTGCCAGGTACTCAAGGCATTCGTCGAAGAATGGGGCCCCGAGAACGTTATAGTATCCGTCCCCGAGCACTGGGCTAATTATTCGACCAATAGCCTGGGCAGGGTGAGACTCGAATTCGCCACCCAGAACACCGTATCGATCAGAGTCGAATATGATTTCGTCAGACTGACATACGATGTGGACCTGGTGGCAGCATAAAGGCTTTATCTCCTCCTCCGATACGAAAGCAAGAAGCTCGTAAGAGCTTCTTTTCGTTTGCAGAAAAAAATGGAGCCTTCAATCGGGCATTTTGCTCATCGGATCGATCTCGAAGAGATTGTATGCCCCGCCCAGACCAGCCGGGTCTCTAACTTCATGGGTGAGATAGCGATCCGAATTACCGCACCAGCGCACCACCCCGAGCTGCGAAGACTGCTGGGAGGTTGCCTCGATCCCGGCCTTGAGCTCACCGGTCTCATCGCTTCCCTCAACCTGGCTCTGTTCGAACCTGGTCTCGAGACGGTCGGCAATCTGCTTGAGACGCTCCACCGGGAACTCTTCGTTTTCGTCCTGCCGACCCAGAAGCCCCATGAGTATCTCTCTCACTCTGGCAGGCAGAGCTTTGATTCTTTCTTTCTGCGCTAGAAGCTGCATTCTCGGGGTGCCTGTATGTGTCTGGAGCCGTCTTACCAGCCTAGCCCAGGGGTCGGCGTGCGTAATATATGGTCGGCTATATCTTTATCTATGGAAACCCATAGCCAGGATTTCTCGAATATCGCAATATTGCGATTTCTCGGGCTCTTTCTCAGTCAAGAAAATTCGCAATATCGCGAATTTTCAGATATTCAGGAACCGGCTATTGCCAGATTGCCCTGTACGGAGTTTATGGAGCCTGTGTTGATGGAGTCGGGGCTGAGTGCCTGGTGATCCCGGGTCATGTCGTTGAGGAGCTGGCTCAGGGGCTCGCCGGAGGTGCGCAGACGCTCCAGGAGAATCGTGCACTGTCTGGGAGTGATCTCGGATGCTGCCAGCATGGCGGCCAGGCGCACGGCACCTTCGAAGATATTCCGCTCGACTATCCGGAAGGACTCGAGGACGGACTCCAGAGACTTGTGGTCCACCAGGGCGACTTCCATACAGAAAAGCATATCGTCGATAGCCACCACACCCGAGGCGAGAAGTAGATTCTCCAGGGCACGGTCGGTGGTGGCAAGGTCGAGATCGGCAACAAGCCTGGCTTCGGGAGAAAAATTCTCGCTTTCCGCCGAGCACACCGCCAGAATGGCAGCAGAAACAAGAGCGTCTTCGCTGATTTTGCCGCGCTCGACGGCGATAAGACCCTCGAGAATGACCTTGAGGAGCTGGGGCTCGATAGCATTGCGTTTGACCAGGCTCCAGCCCAGGGTAATCCCCCGGGAGAGTGCTTCCCGGCGGGCGGTTTCGATATGCTCAGGGCTCACGCAACCGATCTTGTTGAGGAGAAGTCCGAGCTTGTTGCTTGCAAAAGGCATCTGCGGGGCCAGACCGAGAACGGTCAGGGCATGAGAGAATTCGACGAAGCCGGCACAGGCATGACGCAGGGCGAGCACTGCAAAGCCGCGGTAGAGGACTCCTTCCTGAACCAGGGCTTCGGCATTGTAAGCAGCTTTCATGTCACAGTGGCTGATCCGGCCCGAGTCGATCAGGACATTGCGAACGGTGTTGCCGGTGCTCACCGCAACAGCGATGGCATCGATCATCACCTGGTCTTCCACCAGACCCGAGGCTCTCAGGAGCCAGGAGACCAGGGGCTCGTCCTCATAGAGCCTGGGGACACCTGCCAGACCGGGATCGAAGAGGGCGGACCGGCCGCCGGCCAGGTCTTTGATCGCCTTATTCAGAATCACGACATTAGAGGTATTGGTAGCGCACCCGTTCTCGTCTTCTTCGCAGAAGACCGAATCGAGATCGTAAGAAGGGGACAAATGCAATTGTGCGTTCATGGGCCGTTGTTTCAGAGGGGTGTGATGAGGGCGCGGACACGCGGCAAGACTGACACCATTTGTGGTGCAATCTCTCGGGTCCTGCTGGTCAAATCGGGGTATGGTCGAAAGGCTATGGACAGCAGTCGTGACTGGCTTGCAGGGGGCATGCCCTGTAAGACCTGGTGTAAGACCTGGAGCTGTCGAAGTCGAACTGGCTAATTCGTCAATACAACTATGAAGCCGGACTAATCTAGTGTCAATACGAGCCATGGGGAAAACACGTAGGCCGGGTCGAAATTCTAACCTGATGGCACTTTGAGGGTGCTCTGAAGCCTCAATAGAGCTCCAGGACATGGAGAGGTTTGCGCGAACGCCTGTCGAGCCAGACCAGCTTGTGATTGAGCTTGGGCCATTCGAGCTGGAAGAAGACCCGCTTGCGTGTGAGCGAATGAGGGTTGATCGTGAACATCATCTCGGATTCCTCGTCCCCCTCGGGAGAAAGAGGATTGCGGTTGCCGTTGGTGTCTTCCAGGAACAGATCGATAGAGTTGAGGGTGCGGTCGGTGTTGTTGTCGACGAAAATATCGAGCCTCAGGAGCTTATTGCCGAGACCGTCCTTCACCTGTTTCATCTTGTCCACCCTGACATCGAGCCCGTCCAGGCTGGGGGGCAGCTTGGCGGCTCTGGGCTCCACCGCCATGGGCATGAGCAGATCGGTATCGATCCTCAGATTCAAGTCGTCTCCGGGCTCCAGGGTAGCCTTGGGACCATGTTTCATCACCGCATAGCCGGTGGCGATGAGAGCGCCGGCAGCGGCTCCTCCGGCGACGTTATAGCCGTGACACTGGATGGTGTTCTGCAAGCCGAATAGCTGATAAGCCACTACCGCTCCGACGATGGCACCGCCGGCGGCATAGCTCATGATTCTTCCGAAACCCTTGGCTTTGGAACGATTGGTGGACTTCTTGAAATTGTCGGCTTCAGCGGTGAAAGCGAATTTCTTGCCGTCCGGCAACTGCAACTGGTCGAATTTGATCTCCAGATGACCGGGTCTGTAAACCCTTCGCGGTGCATGGATCTTGCTGACGGTGCCGTAGAAGACTGTGCCCTGGGGGATTACTTTGCTGTCATCGACATATATATCTTCGGTGGTCCTGGCCGTGATTTTCTGGCCTTCCACCGCCGGATGAAGATTGCCCTCCAGATCGCGATCCATGAGCCGCAAGCCGGTGCTCGGGACCATCGAGAGCTTGAGCTTTATAGGCGTGCCTTTGGGGACGCAATAATTGACGTGACCCTTCAGAATGACCTTGCTGTTGCTCTTCGCCTTCTTGCTGGTGGGAGAAGAAGGATGGCTCAACTGCGGATAATATGCAGGGTCTTTCTCCCAGTCCGCACTGGGGGTGTATGGTCTGGCCAGCACCGGCAGGGCCGTGATTATCAGGCTGAGGGCGACAAGGAGAAATTTTCTATAATGAAGCATCTGCCGAGTATAGAATAGCCGGGGCCGGGAAGATAGGTAGCTCTTTTCATTTAGAGGGGCGCCCGGGCGGGCATAAAGCCTTCGGGAACTTGACCTTTATACAGAGAGATAGAACAGAAAATGACCGAAGCCACAGAGAAAGTCATTACAGAACAGCTGGGACCGGCAACCCAGGACGATA
>JAGQHH010000436.1 GCA_020431945.1 Cyanobacteria bacterium HKST-UBA02
TGCAGGGAAGGAGCGGAGACACCGAGGCGAAAGCATTGATGCCGTGGTATCTGAGGGCAGCGAGAATCTGCAGGCGCCGCTGGATCGATGGCGCTCGAGGCTCGAACTGTCTGGCTATCGATTCGTCATCAGTGGTGATACTGACTCCGACCTCCAGGGCCGGCCCGAATCTCTGGAGCAAGTCGAGATCCTGGAGAATCAGATGGCTGCGTGTATGCATGGTGACCCTGGCGGGCCGGTAGCGCAGCAATTCCTGAAGGCATTTGCGCGAGAGCCTGTAGCGAAGCTCTGCATATTGATACGGATCGGTGGCCGAGCTGAAGAAGATAGAGCTCCCGAACACCCTGGTTCTCTCCTTTCTTATGAGTTCGGGAGCGTTAATCTTCACCTCGAGCCATGTACCCCGCAGTCTGTAATCGTCATTGCGTTTGCTGGGAAACTTGGGGACATAGCAGTAGCAGCAGCTGAAGGCACAGCCGGCGTATGGGTTTAGCGAATACTGGTAGTGGCCAGCCAGGGAGCCAATCCTTTGTGGTGTGAGTATAGAGGAGGCGCTGACTTCTACCGTGTTCATGCCAATCATGATACATACAAACGTATGTGTGTGCAAGGGGTTTTATACTTAAATGTGCTTATCAGCCGCAAGGAGACTATATGGCTACCGAGAGCCGCACGGGCAGAGAACCGAAAACCGCTACTGAAGAACGAATCCGGGAATGGACCGATCTGGTCAACCAGGGCAACGAGAATTTCGAGAACAAGAGAACCGTCAAAGCCGAGGAGTGCTTTCTGAAAGCGCTGGCAATCGCCGAGCAGCTTGCCGGCATCGAGGAGGGCTCCGGCGATGAAGCCTGGCGCCAGGCGAAAGAGGAGGACCAGGACCGGCTCTCCAAGAGCGCCAACAATCTGGCTGCCCTCTATCACAGCCAGGGCAAGTACGGATTGGCTGAAGAGAACTATGAGCGCTCCCTGGATATCAAGTTGAGCCTGTATGGTGAGGACCACCGGGAAACAGCAATCAACTATCACAATCTTGCCATGCTCTACAGCGCCAGGCGCCTGTACCCCAGGGCCGAGATCCTCTATAAGAGAACTCTCGAGGTTCGCGAAAAGGAATACGGGAAGTCGCACCCGGAGCTGATTCCGGTCTTGCAGAACTATGCTCTGATGTTGAAGAAGGCCAACCGTCTCGTGGAAGCTGCGGCTGTGGAAACGCGGTACCGGACCATCAAAGAGACGTCCCGGTAGGCTCTGATATTACGAGCAACTTCACATTGATTAACCAAGACCGTCTCTTGGCAACCGTTTCGAGGATTCGGTCCGACTCGTGTTGCCCGGCTTCTGGCCTGGGTTTGTGAGAGAAGATGCGCCAGGGGGCGGGGAAACATTATCACTTGTTATTCTTCGCCTGGATGACAACAGGTTGTGCTCCTTACATAATTGTCTTTATCCTTTCTTAAGAGTTGGGCGCTGTGCCTGTATTCCTTGCTCAGTAAGCGATGAGGTTGTTTGCTTATGGTTTATCGGGACGATCGGCGCTACATCTCTCAGCTCTTCCGTGTGGAGTCGGCAGTTGTAGAAGCTATCGAGGACGAGATAGCCGACTGTTCCATAGACTGGTACGAACCTTATTCCGAGCATGCCAGCCCCGGTCTCAAGGTCGCTGTTTTGATGAGCCCTGACGGGCATGAGACCGACTTTTCTTTCGGGGACTCTCCCGGCGCTTCCGTTGCTCCCTTGATGGACAGTCTTCCTGCCACCATGGAATTCGTCGAAGGACTCGGCTTCAAGGTCGCATGTGCCAGGCTGCTTCGCCTCGATCCCGGAGCTTTTGTTTTCGAGCATATGGACCACGACAACAGTTACTGCAGGCCGGGCACAGGAAGGTTACGTCTTCATCTGCCAATCGTCACCACTCAGGATGCTGCGGTGGTCCTTCCGGGCAGGCGGATTCATTTGAAAAAAGGCCATCTCTGGAAACTCAGTCCCTCGCAGACTATCCATGCCGCCTACAACTTCAGCCGGGCGCCAAGATTGCATCTGATGTTCGACTGTTTCCTCAACGACAGGCTGGGTAAATTCGTCGAGAATGAATATCTCGATCTGGACTGCCAGTTCGAGCTCGGTCCCCTGACACCACCTGCCAGGCAGGCGCTCATGGAAGCCGCCGGACGGGCTCTTGCCCAGGGGCGCCTGCGGGATGCCGAGTTGATCTTGCTTTCTTCCTTCTGCAAATACGATCTGGGCAGCCTCTCGAGCTACGATCTGCTGCTCGATTTCATCAATCGAACACCGGCACTGGCTTCTCGACGTCAGTACTGGCAGGACAGGCTGCAAGAGGTCTATCCGATGCAGTTCAATCCTGTCACCCTGGCGGTGGTTTAGAAGCGCGAACCCGGTTCGTTATCGGACAGTGTTCCGGCCGGGGGCTTTGGTGGAACATTTCATCTGAGAACTTACATATATAAGTAACCTTATCAGGTGAACTTGGCCAATTCGAAACAGTCGAGAGACGATGCGAAGGGCGCCCGGCAAGATAGCAGGCGTCAGCCTTTTCTTCTTTCTTTGCTGGATCGGGCCAGTATCCGGCTGGCTCTTATTCTCGCTCCGACCTGCGTGGTGGCTTTCATCTTCGCGGTCTCGGTCACTCCTGTCACATCGCCATTGCTCGGCCGGTATATTGCCTCGAGCATCGATGCCGAGCTGAAGGGCAAGGTTCCCTCCACCTTCGAGAGCATGGACCTGGTGCGACGTTACGGACTTTCCTGGTGTTTCATCACCGACCAGAACAATCAAGTCCTGCCGGCCACGGCTTCCTTTGCTCCGCCGACCAGGAGGATTCCCGAGCAGTCTCAGGAGATCAAGATCAGGGATCATCGCTATTACGACTCGGTGCTCCAGCGCCCCGATGGCAGCCGTCTGCATATCGGTCTTCCCATGGACTCCTCCTCGGTCATTCTCAAAGCCAATACCGTAGCCACGGTTCGCGCTGCCATACCGTTCGGCTCGGTGCTCATCGCTATCCTGGCCATCTGGCTGTGTGCGGTGATTTTCTGCGAGTCCATCTTCGGTTATTCCGTTCGTCTTCTCGGCACATGTGTGGACAAGCTCACGGCCATGCTCTCGAATCGCTTTACCGATGCCGAGGTAAGGATGGCCACCAAGCTCACCTTCGCCACCTCGGAGTTCCGTGAGCTGGGGGGCAGCCTGGCGGTGCTCATGCGCAAAGTAGCCGAGCTCAGAGACGAGGAGCAGGCAAAGCTGGAGGAAGGAGATCGCCTGAGTGAGCGCCAGAAGTTCGAGGATGCTGTACAGCGCAGTGCCACCAGTGAAGACGCCAGTGGCGAGATGGCCATGGTGGAGACCGGTGTCTTCGCTATTCAGGTGGACCGGGTGCTCGCTCGATGCGTCACTTCCTATGAGTTTTCCACCAAGCTTATCGAAGGACTCAAGGCTCTTTATGCAGACTACATTGATTTCGTCGTTTTCTTCCGGACTGATGGCAGTGGTGGTGTCAAGATCGAGAAAGAAAGCGGCTTCGGTGTTGATGGAGTGGAGATGCTCAAGCGTATCGACCACCGGGAGCTCACCGATGCACGTAATATGAGCAAGAAGAGCATCGAGATCGGTCCCATGCAGCTCAAGCGTATGGGATTCGAGCCTCTCGCCCGGCAATTCCAGATCGGACGGATTCTCTATCTTCCCCTCCAACAGGCCAACATCGGTCTCGGGCTTCTCGCCATTTTCCTCCGCCAGGGCAAGTCGATGCCACCGGAGAGGGTGCGCAGCCTGGAGCGCTTCCGGGACACAATCGTCGGTCTCTATCTCGAGCTTGTGGCCAGAGAGGAAGAAGAAGACGAGCGCTGGGCGGATCCGGTCACCGGTCTGGGGAATATGACTTATTTTCAGGAGCTTCTTCCCAAAGTAATGGAGCGTGCCTATGAGCGGTCCGGCTCTTTCTGCTTGATGCTCATCAGGGCTGATTTCTCCGCTCCCGACCTCGTGCGTTTTCCTTCCGAGATGCGGCACCGCTGGCTCACCGAGGTCGGTCAACTTCTCACCACTGTCTTGCCGGTGAGCCGGCGTCTGGTACCCGAGCGTGGTGCCACCAATTATCTGATCCGCTATCAGGACGATGTGATTGCCGCGGTCCTCGAAGGTGCCGATGAGGAGATGGCGACTATGCATCTGGAGCGCGTCCAGTCTCTGCTCGACACGCGGACCTCCTGGGCAGGCGGGATTACCGAGCTGCCTTTCTCTATCGCCGTGGTTTCCTATCCTCAGGATGGCCAGAGTCGGGAGGACCTGATCAGAAGAGCCGATCTGACTCTCTCCTATATAAAAGAGATGCTGGGTGGTGTGGGAAGCTGCATGGCGAGCCGTGTGCCGGCGGATTTTCAACCCAAAGAATCTACCGAGATTGCCGGCACCCTGGGGGTGCTCAATGCAGCCGATCTTCTCCAGTCGATCTCCACAAGCGAGAATACCGGTGTTCTGACTGTGGACAACGAGGTCGGGCAGCAGTTTGTTTGCAGTTTCATCGACGGTGTTCCCAAACAGGCTTCCATGGGCGAGTTCTCCGGAATGCAGGCGGTATGCGAGTTCATCATCACCTGCAAGCGCGGTCA
Source organism: Cyanobacteria bacterium HKST-UBA02 (assembly GCA_020431945.1). The sequence continues at coordinate 4,629 of JAGQHH010000436.1, forward strand.
CTACAACTTTCAGCAGAGGCGTCCTACAGAAAACGAAGCGACATCACCTTCGGAGCTCTATTCCATCGAGTACTGCTTGATGGAAGCAGCGCTTGCCGAGGACAAGATGAATGCAGCCCTTACGGTAGTGCCAAAAGGAACGATTCTTGTAAGAGGGATGAACAATCCGGAGGCCATCGAAGCGGTATCCAGAGAAGCGGATGTAACTCCTCAGGAGATAGCGGTGATGCAGGAATTGCATCGTCTGGCCGATGGTAACGGTACTCTCGATGCGATCTTCAAAAAGCTGACCGGTGTACCTTCCTATCTCAAATGGAGGGCAGCTGCGCTTCTCATCGAGAGCGGCTTGATGCAGTGGAAGCACCCGGGAAGTTGAGCCGAACTAAGTCTGAGCCGAATTGGCTACATCGATTGACGAGGTGACAAGGCGGTCGACGGTGTCCGGATTCACTTCCTGTTTGCAATATGCGATGTAAGCTTCCATCCACTGTCTCAACTCGGGAAGTACCAGAGACGCTGAAACACCTGAGCTCTTCAGCATGCCCATATTCACTGATACCAGACCTTCTTGATCGATGTGGAATCTTGTTCGGGCCGGAGAGTCGCCGTGGGCGTAGTGCAGGGAGGAATGAAGCAATACTTTGTTGCGCTCGCTGCCGATTTTCTCCCGCATTTTGAGGACAATGTCCTGGAACACTGCAAGGGGCTTGAATAGACTGCCTTTCTGAAGGGAGAGAAGCTTTTTTTGAAAGAGCACATCGACAACCTTGATGATCTTATGGGCAGGCCATTCGGAAAAGTTCCGGACGACTTCGTCTACTGTGGATAGTCCATCGAATTGCAGGGCCAGGCGTCCTATGGTGAGCCGATCTTCAGAGGTTACGGGACTTTCGTCGATATAGGCAAGAGGCTGGGATTCCAGATCTTGCCAGGCTTGAGAGAAGTCTGGTACACGTTCGAGAATAGTGTCTTTCCCCTGATCCAGGCTGCTCAGAATTTGATTCATGTTGTCCCCGAAAAGAGCTGAATCAAGCAACACTCGATCCAGGGAGCCCACTATATTGCATTCATCGTTCAGTTCTCTCGATTCGCCACCATCCCTGAATACAAAGATCCCGTCCGACCATGTCGTAATGAACTCGCACAGCGCATCGAAGCCTCTGAGCTCGTTCATTTTGGCATGGCTGGGCCGACCCTCAGTGAAGGCCACAACCAGGACTCTGTCTCTATTCTCGCTGGTAAGGAGACCGCTCTTGTTCGCTGTGTTCAGGGACTGCAGAAGTCCGGGAGGGTCTATTGCTCCAAGGCTTCCAATCATCGAGTCGGCAACGGTGTTGACCTCGACGATGCCTGAAGAGCCACCAGGAAGAGTCTGGTCCAGGAGACGGTGATAGCCGCCGTAGAGGTACTGGTCGGCAAGCAAGACCTGCAGCTGGCGCATTGAGATATATCCGGATCGAACAGTCAGGATTCCCAGGAAGGTGCGATTGGCTTCATCCCAGCCTTCCTCTTGCTGCTGTTCTAGAAGCACCTGCAACTGCGGCTCGGACAGAATGCCGCAGGCTACCATGAAATGTCCGAGACGAAATGGTTTGCGGTTCTGGTAGCAGCTTGAGAGAAACTGAATTCGTTTGAAAATCGGAAAGATCATGCGCTGATCATCCAGTTCTTGAAGAATGATCAGGGTTTCCTGAGGAGTTAGCTTGTGCTTGACCTCCATCCTGTGCAGGAGAGACTCCACAGGCGTGTAGTCGTCAATCAACTGCATGAGCCAGTTCTGGCTGACGGGCAGGTTGAATTCGTGTTTCGCCGTCAGTCCCATTTCCGTCAGTACGGGAATGGAAGCTAGAAGGATATGATGGGCCAGGGTGCCGCCGCCGTCCAGCAAACGATCACGATCGAGCCCGCTTACGGTCCGGCATGCATGATCGGCGAAAGCCGGAAAGCGTATGAAGGCACCGTAGGGACTATCATATGAATTGATCACCAGACCTCCGGCGGGATCGTCCCGGGTGAGGGCAATGGCTCCGTCGCTCTTGATGAAGATCATCATGCCGCCCGGCTCGAGAAGTTTCTTGCCATAACCCAGAAGGCGGCTGAGAAC
>JAGQHH010000037.1 GCA_020431945.1 Cyanobacteria bacterium HKST-UBA02
CCTCTACTAGGATCGGCGGCAGAGCCAGCCTGGCCGCAGCCGCCGACCGCGATAGAAGAGAGAAGGAGAGTGGCAAGGAATAGTCTTTTCATCACCTATTTGCCTTTTTTCAAAAGCGATCCTCTTACAAGAGATTCGGTTCTGGATGAGCTTCCGCCGAAAGCATTGCCGTCTCCGTTCCCATAGCCTCCGCTGTAGGACTTGACGGCCGGGGCGCTATTGCCATTGGTGCGGGCGATTGTCGGGCGCATACCCCGGGCCGGGCCTGCGCCTTCACCGGGAGCCTTTTTGGGCGCCATCATCTTACCCATCAGTCTGTTTGTGGTCTGTCCGCCGGGCAGGGCGTTTCTCGGTCCCAGACCTCTAGCCGGAATATTGGAAGGACCATTGAATCCGGACTTGGGAAGCGGGAGCGATCCCTGGTCCGGTGTCCGGTAAGGAAGAGTCCCGGGTCCGCCGAGCTGGATCGGAGCGCTTCCGCCACCGGGTCCATCACCGAGAGCGCCGGCTCCGCCGCCGCCATGACCACCCATGCCACCAGTAGGCCCAGGGGGCAGGGAGATCATCTCCGCCTGAGCTGGAGGCTCACGGAAGTCCCTGATCTGCGGTCTCTCATCGAGAATCTGGATCTGTCTGGGCGACTTGTAGAAAGTAGCCTTGTCCAGTTTGTTCTTGTGTATTTGGAAGCCCTGAGCGGACGCCGGCATGCTTGCGATAGTAAAGGCTCCCGCCAGCGTCGCTATGGTCAATCCTATTCGTCCAATCCTTTTCATCGTCTCCTTTCTCCTTTCCCAAGCCAACAAGCCAGGTAATTGCCTTTAGAAACCCATTTGCATGGGCATTGCTCGCCTCAACACATTCTTGCCCGCTCGAACACCGCGACGCACCTTGCGCTTGACATAGCGTCCGGTTTTGGAGGGAGGCTTCTTATAATCGAAATCGTCATCGGGCAGTGAGAGGTCTTGTGTCGACGCCTGATTGATCTGCACCGGAGTGGGAGCTTCCGGAGCGCCATTCTCGGCGCCGTAGGCAGCGTCATCGAGCTTGGGCTCCTTGCCCAGAGCTTTGAACGCTTTGCCGAAATTCGGGGAAGAACTTCCATCAGCGCTCGAGAAAGTATCTTCTTTCTTGATCGTTGGGGGAGTCCGTGCCTTGTAGTAACCGGGGGACTGCTTCTCTATGTAAGCGCCGGGCTGCACATGACCGTAGTGCTGGTGCATCTCGACACCACCACCACCGCCTCCGCCACCACCGCCGCCGCCGCCGACAGTTCCGGTGGAGCGTTTTTGATCGGTGAAAGCACCGGGCTCATAGTGAGAATATCCCTGCTTCTTTCCTTGATAAGGATTGCGCGATGCCGCCGGGGCTCCGCCTCCGCCTCCACCACCGCCTACAAAGGGTGAGGTAGCGGTGAAGCTCATGGGATTGCTGGCGATACCGGGAAGCTCGAGGCGCTCGGGAAGAGGTGGGAAGCCGGGCTCGCCTATGGGCTCATCAGCAGGTATAGGCAGGATCGAAACATCAGGCTTGGGCTTCGGTCTGGTGGGGTGCCACTGGTAACTTCCACCACCTCCACCGCCTCCGCCACCGGAATGGACGATGGCAGCCGGCGGGGGCGCCGGATGTCTGAGATCTTGCTGTTGACCGCCGTACTGATTGTCCCCGGGGGTATGAACGCTCTTGCCCCAGGTGGTTGCTGGTAGCTGGGCCGAGGCCGGCAATATCGAAACTGCGGTAGAAACTCCGATAGCAGCCAAAATGGCTGCTCCCAGGACCGACAGTCTCTGTCTGACGTCTGATTTCACTATCTCTCTCCTCAACTCAAAAATCTCTTGAGCTTGAGCACTGGCTTGTTTTAGTAAGATGTTCAGGTCTTAATTGATACTTTCCCTGTTACTAAGAAGCTCTATTAATAGACACTTTAACACTTTTTAAAAGTCGCAGCTTCCTCCTGAAAAACTGGGCCTGATGAGCCCTGCAGCAAGCGAAGTTACCAATTTTTAATCTTTTTTGAGCCACTTGTCAATATCAAGCACTACAGGAGCGAAAAAAGTGTTGCCTGGACTACAATTTACCCGGACCTAGCTCGAAATCAGCTGCCGGTGCGTTTTTATCGAGCGAAAAAACTCAGTCTCGTTAGAATGGGTATTAAAGATGGTGACCGAACCGATTCCACACAGCGGGAGACCTACTAAGTGTCTGGTAATTTTTTGATCCGTTTGTCAGTGGTCACCAGCATGGTTCTAGTCTTAGCAATCCCGGTCACCGACGCCAAAGGCAAGAGGCGTCGGACCACCGCCGCGGCAGCCAGCAGTGGTGGCGGCGGTGGTGTGGTCCTCACTTCGCCCACCCCCACCAATCCTCTGGAACACAACAACCGGGGTGTGGAGCTCGGCGGCAAGGGTCTCTGGCCCGATGCGATCCGGGAGCACGAAGCGGCTCTCAACGGCGATCCTTATAACGAGCAATTCCGGCGAAACCTGTCATCGGCACACCTGCACTATGCCGATCTCCTGGCCAACAAGAAAAAATGGTACGAGGCCATTCATCATTATAGAGAGGCTCTCTACGCCGATCCCAACAACCTTCCTGCCGACAACAACCTGACCGCCTGTATCAGCCAGCTGGGCAAAGACGGCAACAGCTACGAGGTCAGAGAGAACCTGGGCGATCAAGCGGAGATCAGCGGCGACTATGTCACAGCCATCGTCGAATTTCGCAAATGCGTCAAGATGCGAGATGACGGGCCGAGCCGTTATCGGCTCGCTGTGGCGCTCTTCAAGCAAGGTCCTTCAAAAGTAGTGGAGTCCTATGAAGAGCTCATGACGGCGATCAATAAAGACTGGCCGAAAGAACGTCGCAATGATCTCGCCAATGCTCACCGCCTCATGGGAGACATTCTCTGGGAAGTCGCTCTGAAAGCCAAGCAAGACGGCCGGGGTCCGGTCTATATGAAGCGTCTGAACAATGTCGGGATCTGTTACCGTCGTGCCGCCACCATCAATCCCAGCAACACCGACGCCGTTAGAGGCCTGATCAATTGCGCCAGGGAAGCCGTGTCCGTCGCCGACAACTTCGCGAACAATCTCATGCTCGCCGGGGCCTATCAACTCGCCAGCGACTTCGAGCACGCCAAGCAGCAATACGCCAAATGCTGGCGCATGAATCCGAGCAGCTCCGAGCTCCACAAAGCACGAGACAGCTTCCACCTGGCAGTGGTCAACTCGCCCATGGCCTCACCGGCCATGGTGCAAAACAGCATACTGCAAGTCCAGAAGCAGCTCGAGAAAAGACCTGACGACCCTTTTCTGCTCTATATTTACGGTCGCGGCAAAGAAACCATGAAAGATTCGGATACTGCTCTTCTGGCTTATAAAAAGGCCTACCAAATCAATCCCTTCGTACACCCGGATCTGGCTGAAGGGCTCAAACGCCTTACGGGCAGCGATCCAGGCGACGAGACCGAAGTGGACGAAGAAGCCCGGGATAGTGACATTCCTGGTGTGAAACCTGAAAAGGGTAAAGGTAAGAGTAAGGGCAAAGGCAAGGAAAAAGGCAAAACGCCTGCCGAAACCAAGCCTGCTCTGGACCCGGCCATCGAGAGCGCCGTCAACGAGAAGATTGCTTCAGGCGATCTCAAAGGAGCCGAGCAACAGCTGTACAGCGAAGTCGAGAAAGATCCCACCAAAGCCCCGGGCAAAGTCTGGCTGATGCTCGGACAGATCCAGGAGAAACAGGGCAGGCTCAATGAAGCCCAGGTGGCATTCAGACAGGCGGACTCCACCGGCGAGCCCGGGGCCGCCGAAGGAGTGAAGCGAATCAGCGGAATCAGGGCACAACCACTGGTAGACAAGGCCAAAGAAGAGCTGAGCAAGGGGGACTCTGTCAAAGCCCGGACCACTCTGGAAGACGCCTTGAAGATAACCCCGGACTCCCCCGAGATCCACCAGATGCTGGCCGACGTTCTCGACAAGCTTGGTGAGAAAGAGGAAGCACAAAAACACCGTGACCGAGGCAAATGAGATCGAGAAGTAAAAAGAAAGCTCTAGCGGAAATTCTGAGACAGGCACTGAGCCTGTCTCTCAGCCTTTCGCTGCTTTCTTGCTCGGCGATCCTGGCTCAGGAGAAAGACCCGACAGGCAGTGACAGCCCGGGCGAGACCGCCCAACCAGGCGAGCTGGTTCCGCCTCCGGATAAGACCGATTCAAGTTCTGATTCTAAATCTGAATCAACCCCAGTTCCCGAGCAGACCGCCACCCCTGATCCGGCGCCTGAGCCCAAAACAAAGAAAAAAGAGAAGAGCGCCAGCAAGAAAAAGAAGAAAGACAAGAAAGACAAGGCAGCCGCAGAGGAACCCGCGACTCCAGTAGATCTGGCGCCCCAGTCCCCGGACGCCACCACCAGTGAAGACAAGGGTGAGCCGCAAAACAATGAGAATGCCGCAACCGGAGCGGAAGAGAAGCCCGGACCCACACCAGACGAGAAATCCGAAGAAAAAGCCGTCGAAAAATCCGAAGAGAAAGCCGAAGAAGCAGGAGACACCGGACAATCCGGCGGATCAAAACGCGAAACAAGAAAGCCGGCCTCCGGCACCGCCGATGATGCTGTTGCCGACGAAGACGCGGTACCGAAGAAAAAGAAATTCAAGAAACCCGAGCATATCTCGGAAGCCGACAGGCTGCTTCTCGAGAACAAATTCGAGGAAGCCGAAGAAGCTTACCGGGCTCTGGTCACCGACGACGAGACCGGCGACGCCTATGCCGGACTGGCAGTGGCCCTGGCCAAACAGCAGTGGCCGAAGAAAGTCCTCGAGGCCGAGCGCATAGTCAGGAAGGGCAACGAAGAGTTTCCAGAAAACCCCAACATGATGGCGGCAGCAGCCTTCGTCGCCCTGGAGCATTCCCGGACCGTGAGCTCGCCGGCCAAACGGGATCTCTATGTCGAGGCAGCCGAAAAGCTCAGCAAAAGAGCCCTCCGAGACAACCCCGAGATCGCTATAGCCCAGCAGACCCTCGGTCTGGCCAAAATGGCCCAGGACGATCCCGAAGGAGCCATCAAGCCGTTTCGCTCGGCCGCCCGCATCGCCGAAGATCCGGTCAACCTCACCCTCTGGGCCGAAGCCCTTCTCAGGGTCAACCCCAAAGACTCCAAGGCAGACGAGATCATCGAGGAAGTGCTCTCTCAAGATCCGGATTACAATCCGGCCCGCTTGCAAAAAGCCATCATCCTCACGAACAAAGGCAAACACGAAGAGGCTTTCACCGAGCTGCACACTATCCCGAGAGACGAACGGGAATCGGACTGGCAGAATGTCCAGGGCGATATCTTCCGCAAGCAGGGCGACGGCGCCTCCGCTCTGGCCAGCTGGAAAGAAGCGAACCGGCTCAATCCACGCAACCCCGAGCCCTACAAGCGTATGGGTGAATACTATGCAGTACGGGGGGACGGGGAGCTGGCCATATCAGAATGGCACAACGCCCTGGAGATCCTCCCCAACGACATGAAGATGCGCTCCCAGATGGCGGAGCTCGCCCTGAGACTGGACAAGCTCGAAGTAGCCGAGCAGGAGTATCGCACCATCCTGAACGTCAAGCCCGACGATCCGAAAGCCCTCCTCGGCCTTTCCCGGGTCTATTTCCGCAAGGCTCGCCGGGAAGGCGGTCAGTATCCTCCCGATTTCCAGGCTCTCATGAACCATGTGGAGAATGTCCTGGCTGAGCAGTCGGTCACGGGCGAAGTGGTCAAAGGCGCTGCCAACCTGAGAGAGAACATCCAGCTTTCCGAAGCGGAAAAGGCTCTTACTCAAAAACGATTCAGAGAGGCCGGCAATCTTTTCAATCAGGTTATCGAAAAAAACAGAGATGATCCATACAACCTCCTGACTCTCGCCGAGCAAGCCTATAACGACGGCGACCTCAAGACAGCCGAGCGCGCCTATGGCTATGCCCGGGAGATTCCCGAAGTGGCGCCCCGGGCCGAGCAGGGCATATCCAAGATAATCTCCCAGCGCACCGAGGCAAACCGGCACACCAAGCTCGGTGACGCCACCTGGAAGCTGCCGGAGGTCGCCATGGACCATTACAAGCAGGCGCTCGTGCACGATCCGCAGCATCCGCCCGCCTACTACGGGCTCTTCTCTTTGATGTGCAAGAAAAAGGACGATCCGGAGAAAGCCATGGACTACGGGAACTGCTTTCTGGAAGCCTCGGATGATGCCGATCCTCTCCGGAAAGAAGTAGAAGAGAATCTTTCGAAGCTTAAAAAACGTGTCGATAAGGAAAATTCAAAGTAAGATCTTGAAAGTGGTTCGCAAAGAAGCAAGGAGCCGATATGGACTTAAGCAATCTCAGAGGCAGCCCGAAAGGGAAGAAGAGGGAATCCTCGAAGTCCGCACGCAGCTCCGACAGCAGTGCGCAAGACGACAACAATAACCACAATCAGCTCGCCAAACCCAAAGATGTTACCCAGACCAAAGCCTGGCAGCAGAGCACCGGCGGCCTAAAGCAGATGTGGGAGAACTATGTCAGCATTCTGGCCACTCAGTTTCAGCGGCTCGATCGGCCGGCACAGGAGCAGCTGATAATGAGGCTCTGCCAGGTAATCACAGTGGGTTGCGCCATAGTCCTTACCAATTTCTTCTACCAGTTCATTCCTCTGATGATCCGAGTGTTCGCCTTCCCGGCGATCCTCGTGGGCTCCTGGTTCGTTGCCACCAAAGT
>JAGQHH010000437.1 GCA_020431945.1 Cyanobacteria bacterium HKST-UBA02
GTGGGCCATATCTTCCAGCTCGGCAGACGTTACAGCGAAGCCCTGGGAGCCACCGTGGTGGATGAGGGCGGCGCCCTCAGGCGATTTGCATGGGCAGTTATGGCATCGGGGTGGAGCGCCTGATGGCTTGCGTGATCGAGAGCCATCATGACGATAAAGGGGTGAAGTGGCCCCTCTCTCTGGCTCCTTTCTCGGTTCTCGTCACTCCGGTCAATTCCGGCGAGGCTGATATAGCCGGGGCGGCCGAGTCTGTCTACCGACAACTTCGGGACTCCGGTATCGAGGTCCTCCTGGACGATCGGGACGAGCGTGCCGGGGTCAAGTTCAATGACGGCGATCTCGCCGGGGTGCCGGTGCGGGTGACCGTGGGAAACAAGGTAAGGAATGGGGAGGTAGAGATATATTCCAGGCAGATGGGGGAATCGAGGGTGGTCGAGTTGGACCGGGTATTAGAAGATGTGAGAGAAGTTCTTGCCGGGTGTTCATAATTGCGCCTTCCGAATTCTTTGACAGCCATTCTGGTTACCGGTCTTGTTCTGACTGAGCTTCTTCTGATAGCAGCCAGCCCTGCCCGGGCCGACAGTAGCAAAGACTACTGGCGGTCCTGGAACATGCGCGGTCACGATCCCCGGCGCACCGGGCGATCGCCTGTCCGGGGCGCCCGGGAGACCCGGCGGGTCTGGGAGTATCTTGCCAATGATGGCTATGCCATCAATATGGAGCCCACGGTCAACCGGGACGGGGTGTTTTTCGGGACCTGGGGGGTCCTGCGCCGGGCCGGAAGGAGCAAAGAGACCTGGGACAAGAGCGACGGCAAGATCATCGGGCTCAATCGTGCTACCGGCCGCCCGCTCTGGGCACCGCTCAGCCCCGGTCTCACTCCCTATGCTTATTCGTACAAGAAGCGCCCGATCACTGGCCAGGACGCTCCTGCCGGGCCCGGCCTGCATCTGAGCTGGTTGAACGGCACGGTGGAAGGGACCGGTGCCGTGGACCCCCGGACCGGAGTGATTTATTTCGGGCGGGGGGACGGCAAGCTCTATGCCGTGGAGCCCAGGACCGGCAGAGTCCTCTGGAAATTCAACACCATCGATCCATCGCGACCTGCGGATCCCGAAGGTGGCGGCGAGATTGTCGGGGGACCCCTGGTGACTGAAGACGGAATTATCGTATTCGGCACTTTTGCAGCACCTCCCAAGAACCGTCCACCGGCCCGGATCAGGCACGAGACCAATGCACTGTATGCGGTGTCACGAGAAGGCGAGCTTCTCTGGCGTTATCCGGCGCGAGGGGGACTGAGCAATGCCATATCAGCGCCGCCGGCACTCTCGCCGGACGGTTCCCGGGTCTATGCCGTGACCGCCCTCCTGGACGAGAAAGAGGACTGCGATCTCATCGCCGTGGAGCTGTCCTCCGGCAAGCTTCTCTGGGACAGGAAGCTCAAACGTCTGGGCGGACAGGACATGGCGGTCGGGGTGGACGGTACTATCTATGTTGCCGGTATGGGTCTTCGGGCAATTTTCGGCTCCCTATGGTTGCCGGTGGCCATGGCATTCGCCGACCGCGGCGATCATAGCGAGATGATCTGGGGACCTGTGCATATCGACGGGGATCAACCCCGCAGCCATATGGCAGGCGGGGTCTCCCTCCTGGAGAGTGACGGCGGCAAAGACGAAAACTCCCGGGTCCGGGATGTTTTCATCTCCACCACAATCATCCGCGCTTCCAACAGTCCCGGTGGTGCGCTCCACAGGCTCGATCCCGAAACCGGCAAGGTGACTGCCAGCTGGGACCCGGATACGGCGGTGCCTGCCTGTACCGGCGGTCTCACCGACATAGCCATCGACGCCGACGGCATGCTCTATGTCGGTGTGCGCGGACAGCGAGAAGGATTCAAGGCGAAAGCCACCAGTGGCAGGGTCTACTGTCTCTCCTTCGAAGACGACTCTTTCGATGTGGTCTGGTCTTTCCAGGTGGAGAATCAGATCGACTGGGCGAGCCCGGCCATCGGTCCGGAAGGCGGAATCTATTTCGGCTCCACCGATATTTTCGACTTCGGCGACTCCCTGGCCAATTTCATCAATCCGCCTTATTCAGGAAAAGACATGAAAAATGTCGACCCTGTCTTTTATGGAGTTCTTCCGGATAACCGGTGACGATGCCTATCTCCTTTTGCCGCTGAAGATACGGTCGATGATATTGGGGGCGACGCTTCCCAACCCGCCGGCAACGGCTCCATCCTTGCCGTCGATGGCGGCGCCTATACCGGCTCCGACTATGCCTTTCACTGCCACGTCGGCAACCGGATCGCGATTCTGCTGGCCGCTGATTCCGTCGATGATGACGTTACCGAGACCGCCGGCGCCACCGGCGATGGCTCCTTTTTTGCCGTCCACGGCCGCGCCGACCACGGCGCCGATGCCGACATGGACTACACCATTCAGGACCGGATCGCGCTGGTCGTAATAATTGCCCTGCTCATATTGTCCGGGCTGTCCGAATTGACCGGGACCCTGCCTTCCCCAGGCTTGCTGACCGTGATGGTGACCGTGCTGCTGGCGATATTGAGCCTGGCGCATGTCGAAGTCCCGGGTGGCTACCACGAAGCCCTGATGTCCGGTGTCGATGACTAGATTGCCCTGACGATCGGTCACCAGGTTGTCACCCCGGTCACGCCTGTCATGATGGCTGATCTCGGTGACCAGGCGGTTGAAGTCCCGGCTGGACATGTTATAGGAGTCGGCCCGAAGAGCGTCGGCGACTTCGCCGGTATGCCTGCCCGAGTCGAGCATATGAGAGAGACTTCGGGCTTCCTGTTTGACTGGATCACATTCGTAGTTCTGTCTGCAAGACATAGTGGAGTTACCTCGAGGGAAAGAGGAAAGGAAATCTGCAATCGGATTTTTATAGTCTGCGAGTTTGCAAATTGAGCGAGTGTGTCCATGAGAACATGGAACACCGACCCGGGCATAGCGGGAAATTACGAAAGCCCCGAGATTTTAGAAAGGAGCTCCGAAGCTGTCTGGCAGCGCTTTTCCCGGTCTTTCTCGAGGCAGGAGAGGACGATCTCCTCCAGAGTCTCGGGTACTACCTGGGGGCAGCGCATGGGGTCGGGGCTGTCTTCCATATGAGCCATGATCGTGGCGATGGCGGTGGACCTGGTGAAAGGGAGCTGGCCGGTTAGAGTCTGGTACATGGTGCAGCCGAGCTGGTAGATATCGGTGAGGGCATCGGGTCTCTGCCCCCGGGCGAACTCGGGGCACATGCTCTCCACCTCGCCGTAGACATTGGCGGTTCTCGTTTCGGAGCTGGGCTCGTTCCACTCGAGATTACGGAAGAGCCTCTCGGCTACTCCGAAATTGCCGATTTTCATTTTATCTCCCAGCAGATAGAGATTGGCGCAGGTGAGAGCCCCGTGAAATGCCTGATTGGCATGAGCGTGTTCGAGACCCCGGGCGACCTCTTTGAACATCGAGAGAAATGAGGGAATCTCCAGGTATCGTTTATGTCTGAGCTCATGCTCCAGGGAGCGGCATTCGAGATATTCCTCGACGAAATAGAGATGTCCGACTCCCGAGAGATTGACACTGTGCCGGGTGACGATAGCGGGATGGCGCAGGGAGAGGGACTGTCTGGCAATCTTGAGGATACGAGTGAGGGTCCGCTCGTCCTGATAATGAGCCCGGGCCATTATCTTCACCACCACCGGGGTGCTGGTCTCGATGTCCCTGGCGAGATAGACGGCGAATAGATGGTTTTTGCCGAGAAAGCCCAGGAGACGAAAGCGTTCTTCCAGAAGCGGTCCTTCTCGCACCGTCACCGGATAGGGCGTCAGCCAGGTCCCGTCTTCCGGGCATACGCCGTACTTCTCTTCGTCGAAGCAACGCTTGCACTGCTCGCATATGCGCCAGGTGAACATCCCGGCATCCTCGAGCCAGCAGTCGAAATCGGAGGCCGGCTCCATGCGGCTCAAGAGCATCGTCCTGTCCTTCGGGCAAACTACCAGTGGTGCCTGGTAGACCCTGTTGCAGGCCGGGCATTTCCTCTGTCTGGAGATGGCGGTGGTCATATCTTTTATTCTAGAATATGCAAATCATTACTAGAGGTGAAACGTGGACAATCCTGTGGTCAAACTGGCTGAAAAGCTTTATGGGCTCCTTGTCAAGGCGGGAGATCTATTTGTCGCCCAGATTCTGCTCCTGGTCTTTCGCCTGCACTGGGGTCTAGAATTCATCGGCACGGGTATGGGCAAACTCGAGCATCACGACAAGACCGTAGCCTTTTTCACTTCTATAGGCGTACCGCTTCCCGAGCTCAATGCCTGGTTTGTCGGTTGCGGCGAGCTTGCCGGAGGGGTGCTCCTGATTCTCGGATTTGCCGGACGGCCGGTGGGTGCTTTTCTCACCGTTATGATGACTGTCGCTTATCTCAGTGTTGCCGACGATCGGGCCAAGGTCCTGAACATGTTCTCGGACCCCGGTCCTTTCCTCAGCGCCGATCCCTTCTTCTTCCTGCTCACGGCGCTCATCGTGCTGGCTTTCGGACCCGGAAAGCTCTCTGCCGACTATCTGATCGGCAAATATGTCTTCAAGAAAGAGCAAAGCGCAAGCTGACAGTCAGACCTGTCTGAAAGACTCGATGACCAGATCTTTGACGCAGGCCGCCGGCGAGAGATTGGCGAGCCAGCGCACAGTGGCGACGATGTCCGCGGTCTGGACCATCTCTTCCGGCGGCAGACCTGACATGGCGGCCATGTCGGTGTCCACCCAGCCCGGGCAGAGAGCCGTGACTCTGATACCGTCAGCGGTGACTTCTCTGTAGAGGGCCTCGCTCAGACCCACGAGTCCGAATTTCGAGGCTGCATAGGCGCCGGATGTCGGCTTGGCGATTTTTCCCGAGCGCGAGGAGAGATTGATGATGATCCCCGATTTCTGTTTTTTCATAACCGGTACGGTCTTTTGCAGAACTCGAAAAGCTGCTTTGAGATTGATGTCGATCATCTCCTCGAACTGCTCGAAAGGCAGATCGACTGTGCCTCCATGAAAGATGCCGGCATTGTTGAAGAGCAGGTCGATACGTCCGAAACGCTTCTCCACATCGTCCACCATGTCCGAGACGTTACCGCTGTCCTTGAGATCCACCGGATAGACCGCCACCTCGATAGAAGGAGAGTCGGAAAGGATTTCTTCCCGGGCTTTTTCCAGGTCTTCTCTGCCCCTGGCGCTGAGAGCCAGGTTATAGCCGTCCTTCGCCAGTCCTGCGGCGACAGCTCTGCCGATACCGCGGCTGGCGCCGGTGACCACTGCTACTTTCATATCTTGCTCGCCTCCACCAGGAGGTCCTTTATGACATCCATCCGGGCGACGATCTCGAAGCTCTCTGTGGCTTCTTTCATGGTCAGGCTGGAGGGGCTGTTGGCTCCGGCAGTGGAAGATGCTTCTTCCCATGCTTCCCGGCTCGGCCACTGGGCATAGGCGATGAATGAGCCGTCGTCGGCTTTGTGGAGGCGCGAGCCCAGAGCGCCGTGCTCCTTCTTGATCTCTTCGGTGCGGTCCGCCCAGGCTGTCTCGAAACTCGATTCATGACCGGGTTTGAGCCGCCAGCGGTAGAGAACTGCGTACATGATTACTTTTCTGCCTCGAGATAGTAACAGGCAGACAATGTTAGCAGGTCTTATATGGTCGGAACGAGGCAGGCGCTCTGGGTCCACTCATAGCCGAGCAGAGCCGACAAGAGGACGATCAGCACGCCGATGAGTATGATGGCGCCGATGGGCACCGGGTCGAAACGGACCGGTTTCTCTGTTTTCTTTCTATATGGTCTTGGTCCCATGCCGAAATTCACCTCCCGGAGAGAAAGAGGTGAATTGAAAGGCTAGATTCGATATCTACTTATCTATGTTCCCGAAAGGCGCTCGATTGTTCCCTGAAAGTCACAGCCTGTTACACTTTTTAAGAACTTCCTCAAAACAAAAGACCCCGGCATGCCGGGGTCTTTGCTCTTCGATTCCAGCTTTTCAGCTGAATAAATTCGCATCTCTGGCGGAGCTGACGAAATAGCTGACCACTCCGGGGCTGGCGAGACCAGCCAGAATCATCAGCAGTCCGAAAGCCAGACGACTGGTGCCTCATTTCTCCATGGCCCGATCGAGAATGCCGGAAGCCATGAGGGCGACACCGCCCAGAATACCCAGGATCTGCATGCCGCTCGCGAAGAGATTGAGCATCGCTTCGAGGTTGGCGAGATTGTTGACCCTTACCGTTCCGGCCGTGTTCACGCCCATGACGGTGTCGGTGCTCTGGGGACCGATGGTGCCGTTGGTGGCGCCTTGCAAGGTCGGCGATGAGGTCATCGAATAGAGCTCCTCGTTTTCGGTTTCGGTTTCGACAGCATTGCTTTCAGTGCCGTTGACGATATGGACGGACTGGTTGTGCATGGTGCTGCCCAGTGTCGCAGCCTGGGATACGAAGCGGGTGGATGCCAGGCTCACCGGGGTGACGATGCGATGATAGACCGCTTCTGAGGTAGCGCCATCGACATCGCCTCTGGTAAGGGCCAGGGCACAGGTCTCCCGGGCGAAGAGAGCGGCGATCTCCCGGGCCTGGTCGCCCCCGGTGAGGGCGAGGGCCGGCGCTGTCCCGGAGACGGCGTATTCCACCTGATATTTGCAGCCCCCGGGCTTCCACTGGGAAAGGAAGCCATTGAGCTTGTCCGCTGCCGAGCCGCTTCTGGCGATGGGCTGGAACGGTCCGATCTCGCTGTGATGCTTGAAGAACTCGGCAGGATCCATGACACCGTTGTCCAGGGCAAGCTCATAGAAGCTCGGTCTGGCGGTTGCCGGGCTGACGATATAGATCTCCTTGTTGAAGCCCGGTTGCGGTCCGTGAATCCAGAGGACGGCGCCCCCGGGCTCTTCGCCTGCCAGCTCGGTGGCTTTTACCAGGGCCTCGAGGTTGTCCTGGCCGCCTTCGAAGTCTGCTGATTTCAAGTTCTTCAGGGCTTTTTCCAGGCTCACTGCCGCCGGCTGCTCTTCGCTGTCGTTCCGGGCCAGTATGAATGAGGTGGGGATGGACTTAGCCGAACGGGACAGGGCTTCCTTGAGATCGTCCACATAAGGCTTGAGGCTCATGGATCCGTCCATCACTACTACGAGATGCCGGGGAGCGACAGCCGGGATTTTCTTGATGGTCTGGGTTATATAGCGGGGCGATTCGGAGAATTCGTCTTTCACCGCCACCGGGCCCAGGGTCGCCTGACGGCTCACCGAAAGCGATCGGCTGATACCACTGAGAGTATCACCATCGACATTGCCTGCAACCACATATTTGCCGGTGGCGGTCTGGCTTGCTGTCAGGCTCTTGCTGGCGAGCCCGATCTCCTGATCGGCGACCATGCGGATCTGGTGCTTGCCTTTCAGGGCAAAATTGGTGTCGATGAAACGAGGCAGGGGCAGAGAGGCGCGCTCCAGAGTCTCCAGGCTCATGGGCACAGTGATAGCCACCGCCATCTTGAGCTGGCCCTGAGCCGGCACAGGATAGCAGTGCAGAAGCACCCGGTCGCGACCGAGATCGGTGACGATGGCCGGGGCGTCATGACCGACATTGGTCCAGTGAGTAGCGGTGGCGTTCGACGGATCTCCGGAGGGGGCGAATACAGTCTCCTGGGCTCTGCCGTCCCGCCACATGGTCATTCCCGAGATGGCGCTTCCTTCAGGGAGACCGAGCTCCGCCCGGGCCTCGGCCGGCTCATAGGCTTTGTTCTTGAAGACGAAAGTCCAGTAGATGGTGCTTGTCAGCGTCCCTGGATTGACATAGCCGTGCATCTTGGAGCGATGCAGGGAAAGCCCTTCCACAGGGGCGCCGACAACGTGCTTCTGGAGGTAGTCGTCGGGCATGGAGGCGAAATTCGCCGACTTGTCGTCCCGGAATGGCTCACCTGAAACGCAGAAGAAGAGCTGTCTGAGCGAGACGTTGTCGATTCTGGCGAACATGCCAGCCAGCCCTCCTGCTTTGGGACTGGCACATTCCATGGAGATATCACGCCGGGCGTCGAGCGAGCGCAGAAGATCCAGTCCCCGGTCTTTCTCGTCTTGCGATTCGGAGACCGCCATGAACTCCGCGATCCTGATCACCGTGGAGCGCGCCTCGCTGGCAATGAAGGCGCTCAGAGCCAGCACTGCTCCGATGGCGGCATAGACCACGGCGCGGATCTGGCTGCTTCTTATTATCCTGGTCTGCCTCACTCTATGCGCGAGATAGAGGGCCGAGACCAGGGCGCCCAGATAGACCAGGCTGATGAAAGTGAACTCTGCACCATGGCCGGTGCCGTCGCTGGATAGAGTCGGATAATGCAGGGCGGCGGCGGCACCGCTTATGAGAGTGATTATGGCGGCGCTGGCTGCGGCGACGCCATTGAGTATGCCTCTCTTGATAGTCGATCGGCAGTCGCCCTTGCAGAGGGCACGCCAGACTATGAAGTTGCCGGCGGGCACCGAAAGGGCCAGGGCGAGCTCGACAATGGTTTCTACCGGCTGCTTGAGCAGGAGAAGAGTAATCCGGTCATAGAGCGTGAATGCGGCGCAGCCGATCATCAGAGCCGGCAAGAATACGCCGAATACCATTACCGACTGTCCCTGCCAGTCATGGAAGAGGGAGTCGGGTTTGAGCTTGAAGCCGAAGTTCTGCTGAAATTCGCTCTCCTGAGAATCGAGATTCTCATCCGCATAATTGTCGTGCGTTTCCGCCTGCTGCCCTTGTAAGGGGAGCATTGCATTGTCTTTCATGATAGTCCTCCAGTGAAGTGGAGAGAGTAGTAAAATCGGCATCCGGTGGCGCGGGGCGACGCGCCTGGATAGAAAAAAGATCGTCCGGCAGGCAACCACAAGTAGTGGCACATTTCTGGGCCGTGCCTGCGCCGGATGCCGAAAATCGAATTGCGAATCTGGTCTTGTGGTGATTCTAGCTTAGGTCAAAGCATCGCTGACGGCGATAGGGTTTTCCCTGATCTGATTCGGGTCTCTAATCCGGCAGTTCTTTGGGGCGCAGTATCCAGTCGAGGGAGCCCGTACCTGGCTCGAGATCGCGCCAGCTCTCGATGCCGAGACTGATGCATGCCAGAGCCGCGGTCGGGAAGTGCTCGTATTCTCCGGTGAGGTCCGAGAGCAGATTGGCCATTCCCGGATTGTGCCCGATGAGGAGGATACTCTGTCGGTCTTCTTTCTGACCGCGGAGGAGGCGGCGCAGCTCGCCCAGGGAGGCTTCGTAGATATGCTCCTCGAAGGATACCGGGCTCTTGAGCCGGGCGGCGTCTACCACCAGATCCAGGGTTTCCCGGGTGCGACGAGCCGGGGAGCACAATATAAGATCGGGTTTTATTCCTCTTTCCTTGATCACCGATCCCATTACAGGGGCTGCCTTTTTGCCCCTATTGTTGAGAGGGCGGTCGAAATCGGCCTGGTTCATGTCATCCCAGCTCGACTTTGCATGTCGGAGGAGATAGAGTTTGAGCATGGGCTTTCTCCGGATCTTTGCACCTGATGATTTTACCCTGTAATACAATCTACCTGGCCGACCACGAACAATATATAGAAACCTGCGCGAACTGGGCTTTTGAGACCTGGGGCCGGTACAATCCTTCTTATACTCTGGACAAGAGAATCGCGAGTTTCAGAGAGCATTGCAACAAGGATAGAATTCCTCTGACAATTCTTTCTTTCGACGAGTCCGAGAGGCCGACCGGCATGGCTTCTCTGCGACCCAATGACGGCATTCGCGCGGATCTCACTCCCTGGCTCGGCAGTGTTTTCGTAGAGCCCGGCAGCCGGAGGCGAGGAATCGCCACCGATCTGGTCCTGGCTATTCACGAGCAGGCCAGGCGTCTTGGTTATCCCGCCATCTATCTGCTCACCTACGAAGATACACTGCCTGACTGGTATGCTCGTCTGGGCTGGGTGACTATGGGGCAAGACAGCTGTCACGGCAATCCGGTTACGGTGATGGAGCTGGTGCTCTGAGAGCGTTACTCGACTTTTACCCGAACGCTCACTGAAAGGCGCTCGCCGCCTCCGCCTTTATATATGGTGCCGGAGGTCGGGGAAGCGTCTCGGTAATTGCGGCCGGCTGCCACTCTTATATGATCCTGACCGGCAAGGCAACCATTGGTGGGGTCGAAGCCGTACCAGCCGCACCAGGGAAGATAGAGCTCCGCCCAGGCGTGCGAAGCCTCGGACTGGATCTTGTTCTCGTAGTCAGCGCCGGTGTTTATATAGCCGACGCGGTAGCGGGCCGGAATACCCAGGAGTCTGGCCATGCAGATGAGCAGGTTGGCGAAGTCCTGGCAGACTCCTTTGCGTTTGACCAGCACCTCGAAAGGGGTGGTCTGCAGATTGGTTGAGCCGGTGACATATTCGAAGTCGGTGAATATTGTGCGGTTCATTTCGATGAGGGCTTCGAGCAGGTCGTAGTCCTCTCTTTTGACAAAGCCCATGGCATAGTCGGTGAGGGTGCGCAGCTCGCTCTCGGGAAGCTCGGGGGGCAGCAGGTAAGGGAGCATCATCTGGCGCTGCCAGGGCATCCAGACAAGAGGCACGGTCATGCGCTCGCTTGTCGAACGCAGGTGAGGCGGTGGGTGCGCCACCACCTGTGCTGTCGAACGGATGACCAGGCGACGGTAGCTCTGCTCGATCTTCAGATCGACGCTGCGGTTGCCGAAAACATCCTCGAATTCTCGGGTCTCGGCACGGGGCGAGATATCGATACGAGCCGAGAGCACTTGCTGGCGGTTGTCGTGGACCGGATAGAGATGCAATCTGTGGGTGCTGTACTCTACCGGCTCTTCATACTCGTAGACAGTCTCGTGGATCACAGAGAGCACATGCGGTTTGATTTTTCCCGAGACATCCACGGTCTCCACCGGCTCTACCACGAGCGGGCTCTGGGGGCTCTCCGAACGAGGACCGATGGTCTCGCTTGCATAAGTAGTGAGGCTGTGGGTGACATCGGCCAGGCTCGAGCAATTGGCCGGATCATCGACATTGCCCTGGTTCATGCTTGGTTGCAGGCTCTGGGACTGGATCTGAAGAGGCTCCTGGTCCTCTGTGATCGCCGAGCTCGGTCCGGGAAGAAATGCCTGCTGGCTCTGATGCCTGGATTCGGGCACCGGCACCACCGGCGAAGCTTCTTGCGAATGGACCGTCTCGAAATTGCCGGTGGACTCCATGTGAGGCTTGTGGCTCGTCCAGATGATCTTGCCGAGGCGGGCGACGATCATCTCGCCGGGTTGCAGAGGTTTCCAGTCTCCGTCCGAAAGCGGAGTGGTGCTGAAGAGGAGCATGGAGTGGCTGTGATCGTGAGGATCGCCGAAGTCCAGCTCGAGCAGATCGTTGCGCAGGAGGTGCTCTTTGTGCGGGGGCTTGCGGCGCGCATAGTGAAAGCCCTTTCCACCGCCTTTGGCGTCGTTGTAGACCACCAGAACCTGACCGTCGGTTATCAGGAAATTGGCGGTGCCGTAGCGGTTCAGGGTCCTGAAAAGACCGTGAAGAAGCTCCCGGTCCGCTTTTCCGAGACTGCGGGCCTTGCTGGCGCGCAATTGCGCGAGGAGCCAGCAGAAGGCATGCTCCGAGTCGGTGCGGCCTACCGGCTCGTAAAGCGGCTCTTCGCCCAGGGAGAGTTCGGTGAGAATGTGTCTTGACAGCTTGCCGTTGTGAGTGAATATGAAATGTCGATTGGCATAACGAATGAGAAAAGGCAGGGTATCCTGCTGCGAGACCCTCTTTGCAGCACCGAGGATGTGACAGACGAAGGTGCTCGAGCGAAAACGATCCCAGTCCCTGAGCACCCTTGTCATCACGGATTCTCTCATGGAGCGGGGATTCTTTATGACAACCCCGGCACCGTCGTCACCGGGATACCAGCCGAAGCCCCAGCCCGAAAGCGGCACTTCATCCTCCAGTTGCCCGGTGAGCGTGATGGATGGCGACGCCGGGCTATCGAATGACATTCCTAGAATTTCGCTGTGCATATACTAAACTTATGGGACTCCGGGACAAGTTCACGATCACTCCCCTCATTATTCCATGCAGTATCGTATTCAACACAGGACCAGATATATCTATGATGAGCCAGTCAGCCTGGGTCCTCACCTGATCAGGCTGCGTCCTGCCGTGCATGCTCGGGCCGAGATTCTCTCCTACAGCCTCAGTGTGGAGCCCGAATCGCAGATTCGCTGGCATTATGACCCCTGGAGCAACCGGGTAGCCCGGGTCTCGTTCCCGCAGGACCTGAAAGCAACAGAGTTTTCGGTTCTGGTAGACGCCACGGTGGAGACCACCCCGGTCAATCCGTTCGATTTTTTCGTAGAAGATTATTGCCAGGAGCTCCCTTTCGAGTATTCCGAGAGCCTTGCCGAAGAGCTCGCTCCTTTTCTCGTTCC
Organism: Cyanobacteria bacterium HKST-UBA02; assembly: GCA_020431945.1. Next base: position 12,430 of record JAGQHH010000437.1, read on the forward strand.
TCCGCCTGCCTGCGATGTGCTTGCCGAGTTCGTCCGGGCTCATCCGCCCCGGGGCAACCTGGTGGAATATCTGGTCGAGCTGAATCGCAGCGTTTGCGAGAAGATTGCTTATTTGATCCGGGAAGAGGAAGGGATCAAATCAAGCCGCGAGACTCTCGAGAGCGGCGAGGGGAGTTGCCGGGACTCGGCAGTCCTGCTTATCGATACCCTGCGCAGCATCGGTCTGGCTGCCCGTTTCGCCAGCGGCTACCTGATTCAGACAGGTGAAGATGAATCTTCGCCGGTGAGCCTGGATCTGCACGCCTGGGCGGAAGTCTA
>JAGQHH010000438.1 GCA_020431945.1 Cyanobacteria bacterium HKST-UBA02
AGAGCCTGGCTCTGTCCCTGCATCTCTTCCCTGAGCTGGAGAAGGCGGAGTTTTTCGGCTTCCACTTGCTGGCGGATGGACTCTACTTGAAATTTGATTTCGTCGGTGATGATTCCCTGGCTCTGCTTCTCGATGTCGGCAATAGCTCTTTTGCCTTTGAATTCGAGCTGTTGCAGTTCGGCGTCGATTTGCTGCAGGTTTCTCTGGATCTCAGCGCTTACCTGCTCTTTGAAATTTTCCGTGACTATTGCTCTGACCGCAATTTGTCGGATGAGCTGAATAGACTCGACCATCAAATCCTCACTCTAAAGATTCGTATGTAGTGTAGCAGAATCATGGCCGGCAAAAGAGTCCAGCATTTTTTTGCGCCCTTGGCAACCATTCCGGTTTATCGTTGATCAGAAGCGCTCCGCCACCGATTTACCCTGGGTGAAAAGGAGCAGGTAGTCTCTGCCACCAGCTTTGGAGTCAGTTCCACTCATATTGAAGCCCCCGAAAGGCTGCACTCCGACCAGCGCTCCGGTACATTTGCGATTGATGTAGAGGTTGCCCACATGGAAATCGCGCCGGGCTTGCTCGATTCTCTTGCGGCAGGTGGTGTAAGCGGCTCCGGTGAGACCGAATTCGGTGTTATTGGCGATGGCGAGGGCATCTTCCCAGTCTCTTGCCTTGATGAAGGCGAGCACCGGACCGAAGATTTCTTCCTGGGAAATTCTGGCCATCGGGTCGACGCCGTCGATAATCGTAGGCTCGATAAAGAAGCCGCCGTTTTTGTTTTTGATGGCGTTGCCGCCGCAAGCCAGCTTGCCTTCTTTCTTGCCGATCTCGATATATTCGAGAATGCTCTGATAAGCGCTCTTCGAGCTCACCGGTCCCATATTGGTATCGCGCTCTTCCGGGCTCGCTACCTTCAGGGCTCTGGTGCGCTCCACCACTTTTTTGAGGACTTCGTCATAGACGTCCTGGTGCACGATTGCGCGAGAGCAGGCGCTGCATTTCTGACCGCCGAAACCGAAAGCACTGGCGGTGATACCATCGGCAACGGCATCGAGATCGGTATCACGGTCTACGACGATGGAGTCCTTGCCGCCCATCTCGGCAATCACACGTTTGATCCAGAGCTGTCCGGGCTGAGTCTTCGCGGCCAGCTCGTTGATTCTGAGACCGACTTCCTTCGAGCCCGTGAAAGCAATGAAGCGTGTTTTGGAATGCTGGACGAGATAGTCGCCTACCGAGGCTCCGGGACCGGGAAGGAAATTCAAGACTCCGGCGGGCAGCCCGGTTTCTTCCATGAGCTTGCAGAACCAGTAGCCGATGGCCGGGGTTTCGCTGCTGGGCTTGAGAATTACCGTGTTGCCGGCGACTATGGATGCCGAGGTCATACCGACAAGAATGGCCAGGGGAAAATTCCAGGGCGGCACCACCAGACCGACACCCAGGGGGATATAGTAAAGCTCGTTCTCTTCTCCCGGATAGGAGGTCAGGGGTTGAGGCTGGCTCAGGCGCATCATTTCCCGGGCGTAGAATTCCAGGAAATCGATGGCCTCGGCCACGTCGGCGTCGGCTTCAGCCCAGTTCTTGCCGATCTCGAGGATCATGAGAGCGGCAAACTCATGGCGCCGGCGGCGCATGATCGCTGCTGCTTTCAGGAGATAGCGGGCCCGCTGTCCGGGCTCCACACGGCTCCAGGTCTCGAAGGCCGAGAGAGCGCTTTCCATGGCTAGATCCGCTTGCTCGACACTGGCCTGGGAGAAGCTTCCAATCACTTCGGAAGGGTTGGCAGGGTTGGTGGAATCTCTCTTGCTATCCGTTTCGATCTCGCTACCGTTGATGATCAGTCCGTGGCTCTTGCCGAGTTTTTTGCGCACGTTCTTAATGGCAGCCTGGATGAGATCTTGATTCGTTTTTTCAGAAAAGTTAGTAAAAGGTTCGTTCTGAAACTCTGTGATCATTGCGGTAACTCCCCTGGCAATGGACGGTGCGACAAAGGATACCGTGACTTTCGCCGCGCCGGTCAATTGCTTACTGTACCTTTATAATCGTGATATCCTGTGATCGAATCGGCGACACGAAGCGGAGACCCGAGGGATATACAGTGAAGCAGTATCTCGACCTTGTTGAATACATACTCGAGCATGGCGAACCTCGTCAGGACAGGACCGGCACCGGGACCCTGTCGCTATTCGGATTGCAGGCCAAGTACGACCTCCGGGAAGGCTTTCCGTTACTGACCACCAAGAAAGTGAAATTCGACGGTGTCCTCAGGGAACTGCTCTGGTTCTTGCGAGGCTCAACCAATATCAATGACGACCTCGCCGAGCACACACCGATCTGGAACGCCTGGGCCGGAGAAGACGGTGAGCTCGGTCCTATATATGGCTATCAGTGGCGCAAATGGCCCCGCTATTCTTATGACCCGGAGAAAGACGCCTATACCAGAGGTCATGTGGATCAGATAAGCGACCTTCTGGAGCGCATCAAGACCGACCCATTCTCTCGCCGCTTGATCATCTCGGCCTGGAACGTCTCGGACCTGCCGGAGATGGCTCTGCCTCCCTGTCATATGATGTTCCAGTTCTATGTCAGCCAGGATCGCAGGCTAGACCTGCAGCTTTACCAGCGTTCCGCCGACATGGCCCTGGGCGTGCCGTTCAATATAGCCAGCTATGCCCTGCTTCTGATGATGGTGGCCAGAGAGTGCGATCTGACCCCGGGGATTTTCACCCACACCTTCGGAGATGCTCATATATATATGGACCATATAGAGGGTCTGAAGAAGCAGCTCAGGCGGACTCCCACCACCCTGCCCCGGGTGGAGATTGCCGACAAGCCCATGCTCGAGCTCGGCTATGAAGATTTCCAGTTGCTCGACTACAGCCCCCAGGGCTTTATCAAGTTTCCAGTCTCGGTCTGACCTATGCGGGACCGTTTCGATCTGGTGGTGGCAACGGATCTCAATTCCGGGATCGGCAAGAATCAGGCTATTCCCTGGCGCCTCAAAGGGGACTTGAAATATTTCAAGGATCTCACCAGCCATACCGAGGAAGAGGGCAAGAAAAATGCCTGTATCATGGGCCGGGCCACCTGGGAATCCATTCCGGCTCAGTTCAGACCGCTTCCGGACCGATATAACCTTGTGCTCACCAGCAATCCTGACTATCCTCTTCCCGAAGGAGTCTTTCGTGCTGCTTCTCTTGATGAGGCCCTGGACTTTCTCGGTCAGGGACCGGTGGATCGAGTCTTCATCATCGGCGGCTCCCGGGTTTATCAGGAGGCTTTTTCCCATGACCGGATGGGTCTTATTTATCTGACCGAGGTGCGGGCACGTTTCGAATGCGACCGATTCTTCCCTGAATTCAAGGACTTTTTCACCCTGATCTCCTGCTCCGAGCTTCAAAGCGAGGGTGGTATCGAGTATTGCTTCAAAGTGTACAGACCGAACTTTTTTGACGAGCTCTAGTACCATTTATATTACAGGTGGTGATTTTCGATGCTCCAGCGTCTTCCGGTTCTGTCTCTATCCCTGATTTTGTCTCTTTCCGCACTTGCTTGCGGAGCGCCGGGCAGCGCTTCGGAGACCGGGGACGTCGATAAAGGGAAAGTGGTCTTCGAGCAGCATATGTGTGTCGAATGTCACAAGGGTGGAGGCAATTCGGTGAAGCCGAGCCGTCCTGTCAAGGGAAAAGCCTTCAAAGAGCGCTACCCCCTGGACGCCGATCTGGAGAAATTGATCCGCAGCGGCGTACCGAACTCGAGTATGCCCAGTTTCGGCAAAGACGTCATCGATGAGCAGGAGATGAAAGACCTGCTTGCTTATCTGAGAAGCCTCACTCCCGAGAGCAATAAGAAGAACGCGAAGAAGAGCACCCGCAAAGAAAAATAGCCCCGAATGATGAAGCAACAGTTTACTGCTGAGCTGGTGCTGGCTGCTTACAGCCAGGCTATCTTTCCCATGGGTCACGACGACGGATCGATCAGGTGGTATTCTCCCGACCCTCGATGTATTTTCGATCTCGATGACTTCCACGTACCCCGACGCCTGGCACGCACCCGCAGGCAGGGCAAGTTTCGCATGACCGTCAACGAAGCTTTCGGCGAGGTGATCCGTGCCTGCGCCGAACGCGATTCCACCTGGATAACCGAAGACATTATTCGGGTCTATGAAGAGTTGCACGAGCTGGGCTTCGCTCATTCGGTAGAAGCATATTATCGAGGCGAGCTCGCCGGTGGTCTCTATGGTGTCAGTCTGGGAGGGGCATTCATGGGGGAATCAATGTTCCACAATGTCACGGACGCCTCCAAGATCTCGCTGGTCTATCTGGTGGAGCGGATGAAAGAGCGGGGTTTTATTCTTCTCGATACCCAGTATATGACCGAACATCTTTCTACCTTCAACGCCAGGTATATCTCGAAGAAGGATTATCAAGGCAGGCTCGAGAAAGCGCTGCAGATGAGCTGCCGCTTCGATGATCGCCGATCATAGTATCTGATACCGTGTATGGTGCAGGATCAGAAGCCGCTGTCGGGTACGTCTGTCGTCGGCTCGTACTCCGGAGTCGGTCCGCCTCGCGGCCTCGTCTGCGCAGGCGGTGAGGCGTTGCCCTGATTGTTCTGGCTCTGGGAGTCGATGATTCTCGCCGAGACGATCCGGTCTCCTCGTTGCATATTCCTGACTGCATTCAGTCCCTGGACCACCTGTCCGAAGATTGCGTATCGTCCGTCGAGAAATTTTGTCGATTGCTTGGTTATATAGAATTGACAACTGGCGGAGTTCGGATTGTTCTTTCTCGCCATTGCCACGACCCCGGCACAGCTGTGGGAGAGCCGCCGGTTGATCTCGAGCGGAACATAACGGACCTGGCCGGTATTCGGATCGACGAAGTCGCCGGTGCCGTTGCCGTTGGGATCGCCGCCTTGAATACACCAGGTTTCGATGCGATGAAAGATCTTGCCGTCGTAGAAGCCTCGCGACACCAGGTCGAGAAAGTTGGAAGCCGTTCTGGGAACAGCTCCGTAGAAGATGCGGATATAGATATTCCCCTTGGTGGTCTGCAACTCCACCACCGGATCTTTCTGCTGAGCAGCGGCCGGCAGAACGAAGAACAGTGATATCGCCAGGGCTATGAAGAATCGATGAGCTCTATTCAATTTTTATCGTCCGATAACGATTCTATTTCCTTGTGCCCAATTTGCCCCATTCTTATACAATTTGACCGCTCCACGTTCCAAAAGCTATTCGACCGGGAAAAACATCTGTGGAGTCAATATGGGAATGGATTAATGGCCCTTTATGCTGATTTGCACAGGCATCTGGGTGGAGCGCTTCATCCGCGGATTATCTACAAGTTTCTCCAGCGACACGACCACTCGGTACTGAATTTCTTTCCGGACTATGATGGCTTCTATCACTGGTTTACCCGACCCTGCCGGACCCTCGAAGAGTTCGTGAAGATCCACTCTCTGGTGGAGGAGCTCCAGAGTCTCGAGCATCTTCCCTATTTCTGCTTGCGTTTGTGTCGGGGAGCCTACACCTTCGAGAACCTCCAGTATCTGGAGTTGAGATATAACCCTTATTTCAGGACCGACCCCAAGCTCACCGAAAAGAAGCGAATCGGTCAGATGAATGAGATCGTCGAGGTGATTACCTCCAATGTCAGACCGGCGGATTATCCTATCGTCGTGAAACAGATCCTCTGTCTCGATCGTCGGCTTCCCAGGCATATCAACGAGGCGATTCTGGATGTGGCGCAGGAGAATCTCGGTCCGGTGGTGGGGATCGATCTCGCCGGACCGGAGATCAATCCGCAGATGTGGGAAGAGTGGGTATCGCTTCTGGGCAAAGCTCGCTCCACCGGTCTGAAGACCACATGCCACCTGGGAGAGACCAGTGCCGAAAATGTTTTCAGCGAGTATTTCCATGTTCTCGACAGGATCGGTCATGGAATTCACATTCCGCTGGTGAAACCCGAGATGCTCAAAGAGCTCTCCAAAAAACAGATCACTCTGGAAGTCTGCCCTACCAGCTATCGGCAGACAGGAGTCTTGAAGGACTTCGCGGATCTTCGCGTAGTCTTCGAGCGCTGCAAGGAAGCCGGCGTAGCCATAGCAGTTTGCACGGACAACCCTGGAAGGAATCCGGCACCCTGCACATTGCCGGGCGAGTACGAGCGACTGATCGACCATGATGTAATCGACTTCCATGAGCTCCAGCACATTCAGCAAGAAGCCTTCCGTTCCGCGTTCGGTTTTGTACGCGGTGCTCGGGTAATGGACTAGATTGTTCACTTTTCAAAACAATCCGCAATGTTGAGAGACCATCGCTGAGGATGGTCGAACGGATCTCTCGTACTGCTCGCTATTGCGGTGTGTCCTTTTGAGACTGGCTGTTCATCAGGGTTTTGTTCGATCGATCAGGCGGCTCTGGTATCACGATGATCGAAAATGGACAGGCATCGTATTTAGTTTGGGCACCAAAATCGAAAATGCGATATATCCTTTTGGTCCTTTTTTTATCCATATATTGCATTTTTTTGAATTTGAAGTTAACCTATCAGCTGTGGTGTGATTAAAGAGCTCAATAGAAAGGCTCTGAACAAAAAAAATGGTGGCATAGGAAAAAGCACGCTTTATTCGGTCAATCCTCGTTGTACCGTTGTTCTAGAGATTGACCGTTCCATGCTGCCGTCTACTCGGGAGGAGAGAAAATGGCAACCAAAAACAATCGGGCAAAGAAGATGAAGGATCCTAGCACTAAGATCCCATCTGTCGATGCAGCAGATGAAATCAACAAAGCATCTGCCGAATCGGCCCCGAATTCGGAAGCTAAAAAATCCACGCGCAAGGCCGCCGGCAAAAAAGCCAGTGGAGCCAAGAAAACAACTGCGAAAAAGCCTGCAGCCAAGAAAACCGCTGCTCGCAAGCCCGCAGCCAAAAAGAAAGCGGCAGCCAAAAAGCCTACTGCCAAAAAGGCAACGGCCAAAAAAGCTACAGCCAAGCGCAAGCCGGCTGCCAAAAAGTCGACCGCTAAAAAAGTGACGGCCAAGAAAGCCACCGCTAAGAAGTCGACAGCCAAAAAGCCCGCGGCCAAAAAGGCAGTAGCCAAAAAGCCCGCGGCCAAAAAGGCAGTAGCCAAAAAGACCACGGCCAAGAAATCTACCGCCAAAAAGCCGGCGGCTAAGAAGACTGCAGCCAAGAAACCCACGGCCAAGAAATCTACCGCCAAAAAACCGGTGGCTAAGAAGTCGACAGCCAAGAAAACTACCGCCAAAAAACCGGCGGCTAAGAAAACAACCGCCAAAAAACCGGCGGCCAAAAAGACTGCAGCCAAAAAGCCCGCAGCCAAAAAGACCACGGCTAGAAAGCCTGCCGCCAAAAAGAAAACGGTAGCCAAAAAGCCCGTGGCCAAGAAAAAAGCTGGTAAAAAGCGCAGCGCCGCTCGCAAACCTGCGACCGCGGCTCCTGAAGCGACCGCCGCTACGGCTAATGCCAAACCGGCCATCGCCAAGAAGCGCAAGCCGGCCAGACGGAAAACAGCCAAGTAAGCTGGCTTGATTCAGGTCAATCGGAGCCCCGGACAGAGATGTCCGGGGCTCTTTTTATGAAACTGGAGGTTGACACCAGATACGGTATCGTTTATCGTCGCTCGGAATCGAGGAAGACGCAGCTCTCATGCCAGATGGTATCAAGAGAGTCGAAGAGTTCGTGACCGTCATTCAGCTCATTCAGGACTGCCAGATTCGGATTGTTTCTTTTGAAATCGCGGCTCACCGAAATCGGGACTACCTCGTCTGCGATTCCGTGAAAAATCAGGGTAGGTACTCTGATCTGGAAGGATTCGGTGGAATGATTGTCCAGGTCCTCGATAAAGCCATAGGCTAGCTTTCTGTTCTCGCCAAAGCCATAGTGGAAGAAATCTCTTTCTCCTTCGTCCTGCCACTTTTGCATGTCCTCTTCGCAGAGCAGAGCTTTCCAGCGTTTGCCGATACCGAAGCCCGGTGCCATGAGGATGAGGGCTGAGACATTTCCGGCTCTCAGGGAAGCCAGGGCGGCAATGAGACCCCCCATGCTCGAGCCGATCATGATCACCTCATGATCTTCGAGCTCCTGAGCCAGCTTGCCGGCCAGCTCGAGCTGGCTGGTCAGGGTAAGGTGGTAGAAATCCGGATAGTTCAGGTCCGGGACCGTAACATTGTGTCCCCGCTGTTCCAGCTTTTCTTTGAAGTATGCAGCTTTCTTGGAGCCCGGACCTGATGCGAAGCCGTGCAGGTAGATTATGTTTTCGCTGGTTCTTGTGTTCACTCCTGGCTGCTGGCTATCCAGCTATACCAGGGGCTGGAATGCACCGACGAGGTGATCTGTAGACCGAGGGTATTCCGTCCACCGGCATCTCCCTTGGTGATCAGTATCCAGTCGCCGGCACCGTAGAAAGAAAAGATCCAGATCTTGTCCTGCTCCTCGACACAGGCGATCCATTGATCGTAATAAGGCGGTTGGATCGGATAGTAAGCAAAAGCACTGATTTCACCGGTCTCGTTGAACTGAGGCAGGGTAGAGCGCCAGTCTTCTTTGCTGGCGATGACGATCGTCTGTCTGACGCGCTGGCCTTCCTGGACCTGGGCGAGATTCTTCTGTTTGACCGAGCCTGACCAGCGGGTCGGCAGGTAGAGATACATGGTTCCATCGAGCATGTCCGGAAACTCGAAGGGGACCTGGCTCCATTCCGTGGCATCCCCGGGCTGGGCGTAAGATTTGAAGCCGAAGGTTTTCGGGTCGACACCCAGTTTCTCGCAGAAATGAGGAGCGGAAGCTTCCAGGGCGTTTTCGTGGGCGGCGCTGTCGTGTGCCCAGCGCTCGAGCTGCTCATGGAAGAAGTTGTTGACATCGTTCATCTGGTCGGCTTCCTTACTTATATATAGGTACGAAATCAGGTCCTCAGAATATTCAATCCCGTAAATTCGTGGTTTTATTCAGGTCAGATTTTACACAGCCATAACGATTTGATTGTGTACTTTTAATCGTGGTGCCATAGGATGAACTCCAACTTTCCTTATACGGTAGTCACGATGCCAAAGCCTCGTGAGAGCCGGAAAGGTCTGTAACGATAATACCCTTAGGAGGTTAGCGATGCAGAAAACACAACTAGCAGCGGCTGTGGTCGCTGTTCTAGGTTTCGCTCTTCACGGTCCTGCCAATGCGGCTGACAAGATTGAAGGCGGAAAACTCGATGTCAAGGAAAATTCTTCTCCTTCCGAAATCAAGTCCGATAAAAAAGTAAAACTCGGTAAGAAAGAAAAGAAAGAGAAGAAAGAGAAAAAGGGCAAAGAAGGCTCCTGCAAGG
>JAGQHH010000038.1 GCA_020431945.1 Cyanobacteria bacterium HKST-UBA02
GCTCTCCACCGAGAGGAGGTTGACTGCACTGTTGAGATTGAGAGTGGTAGCCAGATCCACCGCCGCCCGGCGGAGCGCTACTTCCTGATCGAGCAGAGCTTGCTGGTCCCGGGCAAGCTGCGTCTCGGACTGGAGCACCTGGAACCTGGTGCCGGTTCCGGCATTCTCGAGTTGACGGTTGAGGTTGACCTGAGCCTGGGAGACATCGACTGCTCTGGTCTGAATCTCGAGCAAAGCCTCGTTGCGCACCATGGTGTAATAAGCCCGGGTGGTAGCGAGAAGCACATCGTTGATCGAGCCCTGCACCTGCTGCTTGGCGGCGCGAAATTGATTGAGATTGGACAACGCACCGAATAAGACACTACCGCCGCGGAACCCGAAGAAGTTGAAGCCGGCCGATGTCGTGACGTTAGGAGTACGGAACTGAACCGGGATGACACCACCGATGAGGCGCGAACCGTTCAGATACTCCTGCCGGTAGTTGAGCAGGATATTGGGCATGAAATTGCCGAGCGCCCCGACGAACAACCATTTCTGAGATGTGGCCTGCTCGCGGCTGATGCGGATGGCGAGGTTGTTGTTTATCGAATAGTCCACACAGTCTTTGAGGGAGACCGGGTTCGTATAGCTGGCCTCCAGCCGGATAGGCGGCAGCTTGCCCCCGAGCGGGATGAGCTGATCGGGCATGGGCAGGCGCAATTCGATGGCTTCTCCCTTCAAGAAGCGTCGGCGAAACTCGCCGGCCTGAGTATTGATTACGTCATAATCCTCCCGGCGAACATCGGGCACCAGCCCAGCATCGGGAGGATTGGCCTGCTGCTTCTCCGGGACCCCGGTCTTCTCGGTGGTGGGCTCCGCCGGCGGATTCTCGAGTCCGCGAAGAATGACCTGCTCGTCCTTTTTCTCGGCATCGGTGGCAGCGAGCTTGATCGGAGAAATCGGCGGCGAAATCGGCGGACTATCCGGCGCCTCCTGACAATGGACAGGCAGGCAGAGACAATTGCACGACAGAGTAAGTGCAGCACCCAAAAGCGCCGAGAGAAAGCGTATTCGAGTATTCATCAGGGATTCCATAAACTTTGCCTCTTCTAAAGATTACGTGGAAACACCCCGCTTGTCGTTAGAAGAAATTTGCTTTCGGATGGGAACAAAAAGTCCGATGAGACCATCGTCTCCGTCGAAGATCATTTGACGAGTTTTTGAACGGCCTTGAATTCCTCGGTTCCGGACTGAACAAGCATCTCGAAAAGCGCCATCTCCACCGAGGACGGCACTGCTCCCGCCCCGATAATCTTTTCGATCCCGACTCTCTTGTTCTCGGGAATCCGGCTTTCCACGGCGTCGGTCACCAGGTGAACGCTGTAACCCCTGTGTATGAGGTCGTGGCAAGTCTGATTGACACAGACATGGGCTTCGATACCGCAGACGATCACCTGCCTGCGTCCGGTGCTGTCCAGCCAGCCGGTGAAATCAGTGGCGCCGCAACAGCTGAAACAGTCTTTTTCGAAATGTTGATGCCCGGGGATTTTCTCGAGGGCGCTCTTGACGGGCTCGATGGTGGAGCCGAGCCCCCGGGGATATTGCTCGGTGACAACCACCGGCACTCCCAGGATTCCGGCACCCTCTATAAGGACGGCAATCTTGCGACCGAGATCCGGGAGGGCGGGCATCACCCTGACAAATGCTTCCTGGACATCGACCACGAGCAAAACGGCATCTTCTCGATGGAGCAAACGGGGATGTCTCATACAAATCCTAACGCGACGAGCCAATAGATTGAGAATCAGTTAGTATAGATGATCCGAAATGAATGGATAAAACACAGTGCCTCCAATCCTTTCCAATTACTACCTGACTTACAAATGCAATTCCCGCTGCACTTATTGCGATATACCGGTGAAGCCGGCCAATATAGGCATCAAAGAAACACCCCCTGAGGTGATTATTGAAAACCTCCACGCTCTCAAGCGCCTGGGAGTGAAAGTGGTGGACTTCACCGGCGGGGAGCCCCTTGTCTACAAATACCTGCCTGAAGTTCTGAAAGCAGCCAAAGAGATCGGACTCTATACCAGTGTTGCCAATACAGGCACCCTCTATCCTTACAAAGCCGAGCAGCTCAAAGGTCTAATCGACGACCTGAAATTCTCGCTTTCCACCATCGATTCGGACGCTTACCACAAAGAAAGAGGCATCAACGGCTTCGCCAAGGTAATCGAGAGTATCAAGATAGCCAAGAGCCTGGGCGAGCAGCCCTCGATCATCGCTACGGCCACCCCGGAGTCCATTGGCGAGATGGAAGACGTCATCGGTCTGGCCCAGGAGCTGGGAGTAGTGGTCCTTCTCGGCCCGGTCTTCGACTATTGCGACAACGAGCTCCTGCGCTCCGAGGGAATCAAAGAGATCCACCGTCTCTCCCACTATGACAATGTCTGCGTCAACTGGGCTTTCACACAGTTCTATCTCGACGGCGGCAATCAAATAGACAAACCCCGCTGCCGGGCAATCTCCTCCACCATCGTCATCTCGCCGGACGACCACCTCCTCCTGCCCTGCTATCACATGCATGATGAAAGGCTCAAAATCAAGCACGAGGACGGCCGGTCCAACCTGGACGAGATCTGGAAGAGCATGCATGTCCAGCAGAGACGCAAGGAGGAAGGCTCCTGGGGCTTCTGCCAGGGCTGCACGATCTGGTGTTATTTCGAGACTTCATTCCTCTGGCCGCCGGACAAATATTTCTTGCTCAATCTCAAGAGCAAAGCCCGCTGGGGCATGGAAAAGCTCAAACAGCACCTGGAAGCTCGCACTTCCCTGAAACTCACGCGAAAGCTCGCCGGGGACAGGGACAAGATTCTCACCGCCATCTCCGCCAATCCCTTGAATCAACCGAAATCCCTGGCTCCTGCCGGGAAAAGCAAAGAGAGCTAGAATCGAGCAGGCAGCCGTATCAAGCGCTTAATTCTTTGTGCAATTTCTTTTGCAACAAGGAGCAGATCTGGTATATATAGAAGACCGAAAGGGGCGTTAGCGCAGTTGGTAGCGCGCTTCAATGGCATTGAAGAGGTCACCAGTTCGACCCTGGTACGCTCCACCAATTATTAAAAGGCTCCGGCAACGGAGCCTTTTATTTTCGATAGAGCTCGATGCCTTCAGGTTTCCAGATGTAGAGATAGGGGCTCACTGGGTGGCTACCACTTTCATGCAGATTTCGAACGACTCGAGCCAGAGACTCCACCGCCGTTTCGGAGCTTCCTGTGCAGACGAGCAGATCGCTGTTAGGAACACCGAAGACTAGATCGCCCGCTACCTTTTTCTTGATATAGTCCATGACATCATCGAAGAAAATTAGACTGGACTCGAAGCTACCACCTGCAGTAATCAAAAAAGTACCGTCCGGATTGGCATAGACATCGACAGTCTTCGGCAAACGCGATCGCAGATTCTCGACGCTCTCCTTGAGAAAATCAGGTGTGCTCATTTTTCCGGCTTGAAACTCATCCGGGGTGACATACCTTATCTGAGTAGGATAATCCAGACCGAAAACGAGAATCACCCCTTCTGCCAGAGGCTTGCTTCCTACGGTAATTTTCGTAGGGCCAAGCCCTTCCAAGAGTGAAGCCGATCTCACAAGAGGAACGATTACTGAACCATCCTGCTTCTCAGGAATCCAATTGGCAGTGAAGAGAAGATATGAACGAAGTGCGGCTCTTCGCTCACCTGGGCAATCCTGGCTGTCTTTCCAGGCATTGTCGGTAAACGAAGATGTCTCGCTCTGGCTCTTTCGATCAAAGAATCTAATTTGGTCGCGTTCAACGCCGACGACCTTTAGATCGGGATTGGCCTTCGCAATCGCCTCGGCCATTAGCTCATTAAAACGCCCTCTGGAAAGTAGCGGTGATTCGACTTCATCCGGCAAGAATTCATCCAGATAGGATAAATCCTCCACTTCACCAGCGTCAGCTCCAGGATTCAAAACAATTTGAAAGACCGGATCGCTGGAAGCTGCCGTACAACCGTTAATCGATAGAACGATCAGGGTGGTGACGAGAATTTTCAGAAGATTCACAGATCCCCCTCGATCAGCTTCAAGCCAGGGGGAGGCGCCGGCAGGCGGCGAACCACGGTCTCGATGCCGCCGTCATCGCCGAGCTCGAAGACCCTGTAACCCGGCGCCCGGTCATCGATGGTGAGACCGGTCGAGGTTGCCCGGAATTGCACACAACTCGAAGGGCTGGCATAGAGCTTGACGTCTTTCCGGCGGCTCTCGAACTCCTCGTGAACGTGACCCCAGACCACTGCTTTCACTCTTTTGCAGGTATCTAATAGAGCGAAGAATCGGTCGGCGTCCTGGAGCATCATGGGGTCATGACGCTCGGGCCTGATATTGACCGGATTGTGATGCAGGAAGACCATGACATTGGGCGGCTCAGTCTCAGCAAGCTCCCGGGAAAGAGCCTCCAGCTCAGTGTCTCCGAGCGCGCCCTCACAACGTCCTTCAATCCGCGAATCGAGGAAAACGAGACGCCAGGCGCCCCGGGTCAATGACCGGCTTTTCCCGACCCGACCGGAGCGGGTGAGCGGCTCGTGCATGAGCCCGGTGTCGTCGTGATTGCCGGGGATATAGAGAACCGGGCAGGGCAGCCTGCTCATGAGCTCCCCCAGATGCCCGTAAGACTCCGCTGTCTCGTCCTGGGAAAGATCGCCTGTGAGCACGGCAAAATCCAGGTCTTTCTCTCCGGAGGCAAGCTCCAGGACACTTTCCAGGCTCTCATATGTATTGACGCCTTTGAGCCTGCCGGAGTCGGGATCGGCGAAAAGATGCGTATCGGTTATCTGAAGGAGCTTGAGGGACAAATGACACCGGCAAGCTGGCAACGAAAGATATAGAATTAGTACCACAACGACAAACGCCTATGCTCACCAAATTCCCCGCACTGATCAAGTTTTTTCCCTTCGTCATGATCGCCATGGGTCTGATTTTCATGCTCATGCACGCCGGGCGTGTCATACCGGCCGCCATCGTGTCCATAGTCACCCCGGTACAGCACCCCACGCGAGTTACTTTCGACACTTATGACAAGCTGCTGCGCAAATATGTCTCCGCAGACGGTTTGGTGGACTATACAGGGCTGAAGAAAGACCCGCGCCTGGGCCAGGCAGTGAAAGAGCTCGCAAGAATCGCCCCGGACAAGCTTTCTTATCAGGGTCAGGTCTGTTACTGGATCAACGCCCATAACCTCCTGGCTCTCAAAGTCATCTGCGATCGCTATCCGATCAAATCCACCGTGTCCCTGGATGTGGACATGTCGGCCCGCAAATTCGATGTGGGCGGCGAAGTCCTCTCGATCCAGAAGATTTTCAGGCTCAAGATTTTTCCCCTGCTCAAGCGGAGCTCGGCGGTTCCGGAGAAGATCTTCCTGGTCTGCACCGGCTCGGTGTCCTATCCGCCCCTCACCGACCATGCCATCGAGCCCGACGGGCTCGACGCCGATGCCCGGGCGGCTGCTTACAAATACATCACCAATCCCAGGAACGTCTTTTTCGACAATGACCGGGGGATCTTCTATATCGCGCCGCTTCTCAAGCGATACGAGCCGATATTGAGCCAGGTGGGCGAGACCGCCCACGGTTTCGCGGCTCTCTATATGCCCTCGGACCAGGCTCCAGATATGACCGACATAATGATTACCAAATCGTTTTTCAAGAACGTAGACTTGAGGCTCAATGATAAAGCCGGCTTCAAGTCCGAGCCGCAAGTACTAGACGATTTGATGAGATGATTTCCAGAATTTCGAAGCACTCCCTCGCCAGCCTATCGATCCTGACCATGATGCTGCAACCGCAAGTGGTGCTCGCCCAGACGGGCCCCGCGCAAAATCAGGTCCAGAATCTGGCTCAGGATCAAGTACTCAAAGGCGCCGAAGGACTCTATGTCGCCTATCCAAAGAATGGCAGCAAAATAGGCTCCCGGGCCACGTTCATCATAGGCACCGCCACACCCGGCGCCCCGGTCAAGATCAATGGCGAGCCGGTGAAAACCAATAAGAGTGGATTTTTCGCCAGGGTGATACCGCTCTCTTACGGAAGCAATAATATCCGGGTCACGCAGGAAAACGGCGAAGCAAAAGAGCAGATCGTCACGGTGGAGCGGCCCAGCCCCAGACCCCCGATATCCGCGGCCCAGTGGAAGATCGATCAAGCCTCCATAGAGCCCCGGATCAACCAGGGACTTTCGGTAGGCGACCTGATTCTCTTTCGCGCCCATGCCACCCCCGGCGGCACCATGACAGTGAGCATGGCAGGCAAGACCATCCCCCTGAGCCCGGCGGAGCAAGTGCGCAGCGCCCGCTCGAGTAAAGGAAAGAACGGCAAGCAAGCGGTGAAAACTCCGGCAAGCGATGTCAATTTCGGTCTCGCTGTGGCTTACGGAAAGGTCTTCCAGCAGATTCCCCGGGGTGCTTCGGATCTTTATGTCGGCTATTACAAAGTGCAGCCCACCGATGTTTTTCGTGACGCGCACCCGCGTTTCACTCTCAAGAAAGACACCCGGGCCCTGGCTTATGACAGCCCTGCCAGGCTGACCGTGGTGCATCAGCCCTATGTCGCCCAGACAGTCAATCCCGAGACCGTGGTCCGGGTCTCCCCGGGCAAAGCCAGGCTCACCCCTCTACCCCAGGGAGTTCGTCTTTTCATAGACGGCTGGCAGGGAACCGACTTCCGCTGTCTCTACGGGCAGAACAAGCATGTTTTCGTCGATACGAAAGATCTGATCTTCGAGCGGGGCAATATGGTAGCCAGCGGGCCGCCGCCCCAGAGCCCGGTCCAGACTATCAATATAAGCCGCGATCTCTATGGCGATGCAGTGGTGGTCCCCCTCAATCAGAGGCTTCCCATGGAAGTCGAGCAGAGCATGAGCCCTAACAAGCTCACTCTCAGGATCTTCGGCGCCGTAGCCGACACCGACTTCGCCTCCCAGCAATATCAGGAGGCTTTCGAAGGCGCCGGAGAAGAAGCTGGACGGGAAGGTAATCCAAAGGGAGAAGGTCCGGTAGAAGGCATATCCTGGAAACAGAAAAGCGATGATGTCTATGAGGTGGAGATCCGCCTGCGGGGCAGCCGCCAGTGGGGCTATTATTGCGACTATGTGGGGAGCAATCTGGTGCTTCATGTAAGGCGCCCCCCGCCGCTAACCCCGGGAGAGTCGCTGGCCGGGCTGAAGATCTGTGTCGATCCCGGTCACGGCGGTCCCCAGCCAGGCGCCACCGGCTGTTCGGGTGTAACCGAAAAACAAGTCAATCTAGCCATCGCCATCAAATTGAAACGTCTTCTCGAAGCAAGCGGCGCCACGGTGATCATGACCCGGGTCGACGATCGGGACATCGATCTCTACGACCGGGTGCGCCTGGCAAGAAGCGCAAACTGCGACATCCTTCTCTCGGTCCACAACAATTCTCTGCCTGACGGGCGGGATCCTAATAAAGAACACGGGACATCGGCTTATTTCTATAATCCCCAGGCAAAGGAGCTGGCCCGCAGGCTCAATGACTCCCTGGTGGCCAACCTGGGCTTTCCCAATATCGGTGCCCGCTACCAGAACCTGGCGCTGACCAGGCCCACCGCCCTGGTATCGGTGCTGGTGGAGATTGGTTTCATGATCAACCCCGATGAATATGAGAAGCTCCTCGACCCGGAAGTCGAGCAGAAGGCGGCCCAGGCCCTTCTTGCCGGGCTGAAAGCCTATCTCAGGGAATGACGGAGAAGAACAGGGGACTGAGCAAATGGCAGTGCGTGTAGCCGCCGACATAGGAAACTCCCGGATTGCATTCGCCGACTTCGAAGGCGATGCCATGGTCAGAAAGTGGCATCATCCCCTCTCCGCAGTCAAGAAGTCCGCCCGGGAAATTGCTGAAAGACGTCTTGCCGGAGAGGATCTGGCCATCTGTGTAAGCTCGGTGGTGCCGTCGGCCACCGGACTGCTCACCGCCATCGTTGAAGAAGCCGGCATTGCCGTAACCAGACTGAGAGTCGATGAGCAAACGATCATAAAGTCCACTTATCCCACCATGGGGACCGACCGGCTGGCCAATGCCATTGCCGGGCACCGGCTCTACGGCGAGCCGGGCAAGACCGTCGCCGTTATCGATTTCGGCTCGGCCACTACCCTCACGGCGGTGGACTCCAGAGGCTCGCTCCTTGGTGGTCTCATCACTCTCGGTCTGAAGACCACTCTCACAGCCCTGAACGCATCCCTGGAGCAGCTCCCGATACTGTCCCTGGCCCAGAAGATCGAAGCCGGCAAACTCACTGTCTTTGCCGGCACCACCGAGGACGCCATTCTCAATGGCACGATCCTCTCGCATCTTGCCATGGTCGAGAGCTGGCTGAAAAAATGTCGTGAGCTATCACAGGAGCCGGTAATTTTTATCGCCACCGGCGGCCTGGCACATATCGTAAGTGGTGCCCTTCCTGAAGAGATCCTGGTCGATCAGGATCTGACCTTAAAGGGAATCAATCTCTTTGGGCAGGAGGCAGAGGACCCAGGGGATCGAGCTTGAAGGAGCGTTCCAGCATCTCTCTGTACTGGGGATTGGTAAGGGCTTCTTCCGAATAGAGCTCGTCTACCCAGTAGCTCTCTTCCTGACCGTGAAGCTCTTCAATCCGTTTTTTGAGCGATGCCGTAATAACTTCGTCGTGCATTTAGTCCTCAAATCTAGTGGAACCATCCGTACCACCATTCAGTTTAGTCAGACGGTATCATTCTTCAAGGCTTGACTTCCTGTCAAAACCCTTACGATTGTTGGGATTGATAGTCCTGCGCCGCTTTGCCAGAACCTAAACTTAAATCCATTGCCGGTTCCATTTACGCTGCATATAGGATCGGTTATCCGACACAAGAAACTGAACTAATGTTAGTATTTAGCTATAGAGATTACCCGAGGCGCCGATGTTGAACCTGAAGCTCCGGCTGGAAAAACTCTGCGACACTCGCTCCTGGGTTCGCCTGCATTTCGCCGACGGCACCACCCTCACCGGGCGTGTGCTCCGGGTGGGCCACGACTATGTCGAAATGGAGTCTTACGGGGATCCGGACAGGCCCTACGACAATGACTATGCCCGGCATCTGGTCCCCCTCAATCTAGTTAAGGTGATCACCATCGAATCATCGTCTTTCGCCGAAGCCGAGAGACGCCGACTTTCTTATATGGCCAGTCTCGAGTCTCCGGACGGACTTCCCGAGATCGAAAAATAGAGCCGAAAAATAGAGCTTACTTGCCTTTGCGGCGATCGGACCAGCCCAGCTTATTCTCCTGCCGGGCTCTACCCACGGCCAGGGCGCCGCTGGGCACCGGCCGGGTGACCACGCTTCCGGCTGCCACCACCGCCTCATCGCCTATCTCTACCGGCGCGACAATCACCGAATTGCTGCCGGTGGATGCACCGTCACCAATTACGGTGCTCGACTTTGTTTTGGTCAGGTGGTCGTAATTGGCGGTGATGGTACCGGCCCCGATATTAGCGTGGGAGCCGATCTTCGTATCACCAACATAGCTCAGGTGCGAGACATTGGTCTTATTGCCGATGGTGCACTTCTTGAGCTCCACGAAATTACCCACCCGCACACCATCGCCTACATCGTTGCCTTCCCTGACATGGGCGAAGGGTCCGACCTTGCAATTGGCTCCCAGAACCGAATCCAGCACTACCGATTGGATCACCGAAGAGCCGCCGCCTATCCGGACTTTGCCCCTGATCACCGCACCAGGTCCGATGACGCAATCCGGGCCGATCTCGACATCGCCGGTGATGGTGGTATTGGGATAAACAACACTATCCTGGCCGATTCTCACTTCCGGTGCGATCCATGTGCTGGCTGGATCGACGATGGTGACACCGCTCTCGAGAGCCAGCCTGGTATTGGTGCGATCACGCAGATGCCGCCAGACCTCGCTCAGCTCCAGGCGTGAGTTGATCCCGGCCACTTCCCGGTAATCCTCGGCAATCATCGCCGACAGCTTCAAGCCTTTTTCCCGGGCCCAGAACACTAAATCGGTGAGATAGTACTCCTTTTGATTGTTGTCGTTCTTCAGCCCGGTCAGCCCTTCTTCGATCTCGGGCCAGCTGAAGCAATAGATTGCCGAATTGATCTCGTGTATGGCTTTTTCGGCATCACAGGCTTCACGATCCTCGACGATCTTGACGACATTGCCCGCCCCGTCCCTGACGATCCGTCCGTAATTCTTGGCGTCCGGAACGATTGTAGAGAGGACTGTCACCACCGAGCCGCTCTCTTTGTGCTGGCGGCACAGCTCCTCGATGGTCTCGGTCCGCAGCAGGGGCTCGTCTCCCACTGTTACGAAGAGACATCCTTTGAAACCGGAAAGAGCTGGAACCACTTGCATGAGGGCATGGCCGGTGCCCAGCTGCGGCTCCTGGAGGTGCGTACTGTAAGGCAAGTCGGGCTTGCGGCTTTCAAGATATGACTCCACCTGCTCGGCGCCATGACCGATAACAAGGTGGGCATGCTCCACACCGGCGGTTCCCACCGAGGCGATCAGACGCTCGATGATAGTCGAGCCCAGGACCTCATGGAGGACCTTGGGTTTCGAGGACTTCATTCGTTTGCCCTGGCCGGCTGCCAGAATTACGGCTCTGACAGGAAAATCGAGTTTGGACATAGGTTCCATCTTTGTAATACAAGTGGCTAATAAAGCCACAATTTATCACGAAAGCAGCCTCGAGAATAAAGCTCCGGCAGAGAAAACAACTGCATGCAAAAAACCCCAACTCTTCAGAGCTGGGGACTTTGCGAATCGTCCATCTTCGGAAAAAATGTCCGCAGTGTTGGTGCTGCCCCAACGGGTATCATCCCTGATTCCCCTCGACTGGAGATACTGCGACGTCAGCGCTAGGCGCTTCGGACACCTATACTTTTACCCCATCTCTGCCGATCGAGCCTTCCTATTAACCTTTCGTTTATTTTCGAAGGCAACAATCGTATTACTGGCAAGGATTTCGGGGTTCAAAGTGCGACAAAATAGAATCGAAATCATCAACAAGAATATAAGACGATAGGCTTCCGCATATGTTTCAGCGAATCTGCAGTAAATCAGAGTATTCTAGTAACAGAGTCGTAACATGATAAGAAGAGCATCCCTCACCCTGACGCTTCTGGCTTGCCTCCTGGCAGGGGGCCCGGCGCCTGCTCAGTTCAGAACTCATTACACCAATCTGCCGTCGGTGGGAGGCGGTAGAGGCGGAGCCCAGAAACCCGCGACAGGTCGAGGACGAGCCCCGGCACAACAGCGAGGGCCGGCAGGAGTCTATCCCGAATTCCGCTCTGCCCACGGAGTGATTCACTGGCTCAAAGAACAGATGCCTCTTCGAGTCTGGGTATCGGACGGACTGGCCATCGATGCCATTCTCGACCCGCAGCTCGGGGCTCCCTATGCCAATACAAAGGATGTGGCCAAGTGGCCTGATCTCGTCGCCCATATCCTGGACCACCCCGAGAAGCTCCAGGCTCTGCCTGTTGCAGAAGGTTACAGCCCGCAGCACAAGCAGGCGGCCCTGGCCGGGATCAATTCCTGGAAACCCATAGAGAAAGAAGGCTATTTCTCTTATGTCCTCACCGATGACCCCATGGAGGCGGACATTCATCTTTTCTGGGTCAATCATTTCGTGGATCAGAGAGGCATGGCCCTGTTCCAGAACGACATCCGCGGATACACGTCGAAACGCAGCTTTCCATACAAAATGATCATGCAGGGAAGACAGATGCCTTTCAAACCTGTGGTCATCATTCTCAGCACCACCGACCGTCAGGGTCAGCTCTCGGTGGCCAAGATGAAAGCCGCTGCTGCCCACGAATTCGGGCATGCCCTGGGGATCGAGGGGCACAGCGCCAACCCCGCCGACCTGATGAGCATATACTATGGTAATGGCAGCATCTCTCCCAACGATGCCGCCACGGTAAGGTATCTCTACAAGCTGACACCGGATTTAGTACCATAGCGAACAGGAAAGATGCGGACACCGAACTGGGGCCCCAGCCGATATGAATCCGATGCCAAACCGCAGGGGATGACCCCGGACCTTTCGCCGCTCTATGGAAGGATGGGTCTCTGCCTCTCGATCCTGGCTATCTGCATCTTCGGATACCAGTGGCTCATGTCGGACATCTCCGGTCTCTATACAAGCGGCGACGGACCAGCCCAGGTGGACCTGACCCTGGAGAAAACCAATACCAGCTTCACCGGCACCCTGGTTCTCGGGCTGCGCAATTATCTCGTCTTAGTAGATCCGACCCCGCCCGATAGCGAAGAAGTAGCCCTTCATTTCGAGACTTCCCAGGATCTGATCAACCAGGGCTTCCCGAATCGCCAGCTCGACCTGGTAGGTACCCTCAAGGATGGCCATTTCTCGGGCTCGGTGGTCTATGGCGGCAAAAGCCGCAAAGTCGAGCTCACCCGGGACGATCTGGCTTCCATCCATATGATCATGCGGGCTCATCTACCCTGATTGAACTTTTTCATCGGCTTGTTCGTTACATACCGTACGAGGTATTACACATGAGCCGAATCCAGCGCAATTTCATTGCCATTGCCATTGCCTGCCTGGCCGCGCTAACATCGAGCCTTCCGGCGATGTTTCCGCCGGGCGTCCAGGCAGCTCCCACTACAGCCAGCAGCACTATGACAGCCAGGAAAAAGCCCTCCGGGGTCGATCTAACCGCCAGCTACGCCTCTCCAGGACGTTTTTCCGGGAAGAAGCAGGACCTCACCCTCACCGACAGCCGCCGGGGAAAGGAGCTGGAGATCGCCGTTCACTATCCGACCGGGACGAGTCGGGCAGATGAATCCGCCCGCCCCCTGATCATCTTCTCCCACGGAGCATTCGGTAGCAAGGACGCATACGAGCCCCTGGTCAATCATTTCGTCAGTCATGGCTATGTTTGCATTCAGCCCACCCATGAGGATTCCCTGCAACTTCTCATGCGCTCTCGTCAGGCCCAGGGGCAGTCCCAGCGCCTGGCCCATATGCGCCAGGAATTCTCTGATTTCAAAGCCCGCTCTTTCGCCAACTGGCGCAGCCGCCCCCTGGATGTCACTTTCATTCTGGACAGCCTGGCCGAGATCGAAGGACGAATACCCGGGCTCAAAATCGACCGCAACCGCATTGGCATAGGCGGTCATTCTTTCGGAGCCCACACAGCCCAGGTCATCGGTGGCACCGTCATAGGTGGCAGCACCGAATTTGAAGATAGAAGACCCCGGGCCGTTCTTCTCCTCTCACCCCAGGGTATCGAGGCCGGCTTCGGCGGCTCGGCCCTGACAGAAGATTCCTGGAAGAGTTTCAAACGACCGATGATGACCATCACCGGCACCAGGGACAAAGGCCGCCACGGAGACGATTATCAATGGCGTCTTGATCCTTATAAATACAGCCCGAAAGGGGACAAATTCCTGGTGGTCATCGAAGACGCCCAGCACGGTCTCGGGGGAATCTCCACCAGACGTTTCCCCCAGTCAGGACCGGACAATCCGGCCATGCTCGATGCCGTCAAAGCCGCCTCCCTGGCCTTTTTCGACGCCTATCTGGGTGGCTCGGAACAGGTCCAGGGCTATCTTAAGAGTCGGGTACTCCAGAGCGAATCGAAAGCCCCATTGAAGATGTGGGTCAAGTGAGCCGCAGGCTCGCTCTGAGGTTGCTTGATTGGAGGCTTATTCTTGCTCTCTGTTTTGTTCTTCACGGCTCCGATGCTACACTTGCTATGTAACCTCACAGCGAACAGACATGGCACAGCCGCAACCAGAAGAACGAATCACTCTCGACCAGATCCTCAAGCTGGTGGATAAGCTCTCGCCGGAAGAGCAGGAGCTATTGTCATCCTCCAAGACGTAAACAAAGACCTACGTGGACGCTTGGGGACTGCTATCGCTGGTGTGGACGACGCTGTCCCCAGCCGGAATGGGGACTCTGCATACTTGAGTGCGTCTATAGGGGCTTTCCAATGGCACCTCCCGACTGGCCTTGGTCACCTTAGTTCATAGGACTCCAAGCTTCCCGAGCGTATAGCTGTCACAAAAATTCAGACAAATACGGCTGGAAGTTGGAGAAGCCGCTTTCCGATACCTGGCCATATCTAATTAGTGCAACCTATCTAGCTAGGGTTTCGGCTGTTCATTCGATTCAATCAGTATGCCTCGTATCGATGTATCGTCGAATGAAAGTGATAAAAGAATGTCGTCAATGGAATATGAGTTGATAGTATGCTGGCTGTCGCTTCTCGTAGTTACCTTAAACTGTCCCAATTTTGACATTGCGACGTCTCTTGAGTCATTGCAACGAACATCGCACGGGAATGGAGTAATTTCCTCTAGAAGCCCTACCTCGAGAGCCCGCGCAACATCTAAAACCGCACCCTGAATCATTGGCCTAACTCCGTAGAGAACCAAACCGTAGAATGAAAGTGTAAGTTTGTTACCAGTTTCGATCTCTTGAGGTAATTGTCCTGCATCGACTACTATTCTTCGACATTCTTCGCAGTCGAATGGCTTCCCAACAAGCTCCACTAAGCGTTCATACAAATCTTTCATAGGAAAAAATGGTGCCAATATCGAGAAAGCCAAGTACGAATTTTATTCTCTTTGGCCATTGTAGCAACCGAAGAGCCCAAGGTTGTTAAAACTGCGCTGACTGTCGTGCCGGAAGAACAAAGGGAAGAGGCAAGGTTGGAATAGTTTCGCGAAACCAAGTCAATACCGTCGCTCCCCATGGCACGCAAACGTGCCAGCTAATAAACGATCTCCACCACCGAAGCCACAGGCGGGCAGAAGAAGCGGAAATTGGTCTTCGGGTCGGAGCCCATGCCCCGGGAAATATGGAAACGTGTCTCGCCGCGCCGGACCACGCCGCAGGCTTCACTGCGAGCCAGCTCGGAGTCGGTGATCAGGGGACCGAAGCCGGGAATACGAACCTGGCCGCCATGGGTATGACCGGCAAAGCCGACATCCACCCGGGCATCGACGAAATTGCCCAGAGCCCTGGGCATGTGAAAGAGCGCCAGACGCAGGTGATCTTCCGGGATCTCGGAGGCAAGCTCCAGGGTGGTCTGCTTGCTCGGCGACGGATAGTCCATGCCGAGAATCGAAACAGCATCGGGGCGATGATGCTCCACCTCGTTGCGCATCACTCGATAGCCGGCATCTTCAAGAGCTGCCACAAGAGGTGTGACATCCCGCTTGTTGGAGCGAGGATGGCGAAGGGGCTTGAACATCCGGCCCAGGGTTTTATTGATATAGCTGTATCTGTAGTAATCGTGATTGCCCAGGACAGCATAGGCGCCCAGGCGCGGTTTGCCGCAAAGCAGGAAAGGAGCCAGACGCACCGACTCGTCATGCTCGAAGATATCGCCGGTGAGAAAAATCAGATCGAAATCCTGCTCGGTCATATATTGAAGGAAGGAAAGCTTTTTGGGATTCTCATTTCCGGCCAGATGAAGGTCCGAGATGTGCAGGATCTTGAGGGTCTTCTTGTTGCCGACGGACCGTCTGAGCGCTTCCCCGTCGGTAGTATCGATGGTGACAAAGTCGATGGAATAGTCGTAGGCTTCCCGACGAGCATAAGCCCAGGCACCGGCCCCGATACCGAGAAGACCGAGACCGACATAAGCGGTCGTCTTATTGAGCAAGAGTTTCTTCAACTCAACGGGCACTCAATTCCTCCAGAGCCCGACGGTCATAAGCGGCGCTTCGCTGCCTGGGAGCCTGCTCCGGCACGGTAAGAACCTTGACGATGAAACGCAGGGGAAATGCCAGACCGACAGCCGCTATGGAGAAGAGCACATCATAGGGCAGGGCATACCAGGACAGGTTGCGCAGATACTTGAAGAGGAAAGGCTGCCACTCTAGAAAAGTCTTGCTTCCCTCGACGATATAGAAGAACAGATAAGCGCCGAACAGATAAGCCGCCCCGATCAGATGCACGGCAACCACACCAGCCACGATACCGGCAATTTGCGAGAGACTGGTACGACGATCGGCAGTGATTTTGCCGGTCAACCAGGCAGCCAGAATAATCCCCACCAGATAGCCGAAACCGGGCTGCAGGTAATAGTTGAGCCCACCGCCCTGGGCGAAGACGAAAAGCCCCACCAGGGGACCCAGGATACCCAGGACAAGGAAGACCGCCGCCGAGGTCACCGCCATGAATGTGCCGAATATATACCCCAGGGCTACAGCTGCTGGAACATATGGACAGTATGGCGAATACTCGATGGCATAAGGATGCCGTTTCACTTTCGGAATCCGCGTCGATACCTCGCTCTGCCAGCGCTCGGGCAGGAGATTGTAAGCCCAGAGGATCTTCTCCTGGGAATATTCCTGGATATTGTCCGGTGTAGCGGTAGGCAGATCGACACAGGTGAAGGCAGCGAAGAAAAAGACCACGGTACCCATCATCACGAGGACAGACTGGCCGATGAACGACTTTCGCTTTTTCTTAGGGCGCAGGGGCGGTTCTTCGACCAGGTGCAAATTACTGTCTCCAGCGTGATGATTGAGGAATCTGCTCATAAGAGATTATCGGTAATTTTTGGTCTCTGAGGCGCTAATCGTAATTAGAATTTATTTTCGAACCACGGTCTTTACGCCGAAACAGCTTCGTTAAAACGAATCTCATCAGGCAGGCTGAGGATCTCTTTCACTCTGTTGCCGTCGAGCTCGAGCTCATCGACCCGGGCGGCAAAGGCATCGATGAAGGCAGGATCGGTGATGCGATCGGTCCAGAGAACCAGGGCATCCTCGCTGTTGTCCTGGTAATAGTGCCGGCGCACGCCGAGATTGCGGAAGCCGTATTTGAAATAGAGCTTCTGGGCAGCCTCGTTCGATACGCGAACTTCGAGAGTCAACCAGTTGGCTCCGCTTCGACGAGCTTCCACGACATTGTTGACCAGGAGGCGCTCGCCGACTCCACGACGGCGGAAGAGAGGATCCACCGCCAGGGTGGTGATGTGGGCTTCGTCCCCGACCAGCCAGAAGCCCGAATAACCGATCAAACAACCAGTTTCGAGACATTCGGCGCCGAAATAATAGCCAGCCGGATTGGTGAGCTCGCTGATGAAGGACTGCCTGGACCAGTGATGAGGTCCGTAGGCAACCGGCTCGATCACCATGATCTCGTCTAGATCACGGAGCTTGAGCGGTCTGGCTAAGATTGGAATCAGGTCCCGTTGCATCCTTCTTTTTCTTCAAAGTTATAGACGCGCCCCGTAAGTATAGCGGTTTTACGTCATTGTAGGGAAACTGCTTCTTGCGATCGTTGCTACCGGTTAAGGCTTCACTCCCGATTATGCCCTGAACAGAGGCGATCTCACTGAGATCGGGAAGACTCTTCGCGGCGAAATTATTCAGCTCGACTTCACTCACATAGCCGGTAACAAGCCCTCCGGTTTTCTCGGCGAAAGCATCGAGCTCATCGGTCTTGATGCAGGCGGGAGCGACGATTTCGCCACTCCGGTCGTAAGCGGCGACAAACAAATGACCGCGACCGCCATCGAGAATGATACCGGCAGGCAATTGCACCAGGCTGGCTATGGATGCGAACCGGCTCACCCCCACCAGAGGCAGGTCCAGCCCCTGACAGATAGCGCGAGCGGTGGTGACGCTCACCCGGACACCGGTAAAGCTTCCCGGTCCGGTGCCCACCACCACACCGTCGAGGTCTCCCTTTTCCCAGCCTCTCTCTTTGATGATGGCATCGATGGTGGGCATCAGTCGGCTCACCGCCTCCTGCCTGCCCCCTTCCGAAGGCGGCACTGTCCGGCAGCAAACAGAGACTCCGTCTTCGATTAGAGCCACCGACAGGGAAGGAGCGCTGGTATCGAAGGAAAGAAGCCGCATAGAGCCCTTTTATTTAGAGACGGAGGACTTCTCTTCCTCGCTGGAGACACCTTCGACCTTGCCGAGATTCTCCATCACCTCGCTCAGGGGATCGTGGTCATCTTCCTGATCTTCATCAGCCTCGTCCTCGGAAGCAGACTCGTCTTCCGAATCGGACTCGGTCTCCTCGGAGTCGACTCCGGCTTCGGGACCCTCGTCGTCATCATCATCGTCGTCGCCTTCTTCGTCGTCCTCTTCGCCGCCTTCTTCAGCGCCGGCTTCCAGGGCATCCAGCTCGGTGGCTGCGGCAGAAAGGAGCTTTTCGAGATCCTCAGGATCGATCTCGCCGTCCTCATTGAGCATGATGCCATGGATGGCCAGGGCTTCGGCAAGCTCCGGCGGCAGAGCGTCGGACATAGCCTGGTGCTGGGTTACGGGCTGGGCGTGGAAGATGTACTGGATGGACTCTTGCTGGATGCTCCTGAGAAGCATATTGAACATATCGAAAGCTTCCCGCTTGTACTCTTGAAGCGGATCTCTCTGTCCGTAGCCCCGGAGATTGACGCCGTCTCTGAGCAGATCGATATTGTGGAGATAGTCCACCCACTTCGTGTCGATGGTGCGCAGGAGCACATGACGCTCGAGCTCGCGCATGGTCTCGGTACCCATCTGGTCTTCCCGGGCCTGGTGGGCGAGCTTCATTTCCTCGAAGATCTTGCCCCGGGCATCTTCGTAAGAGAGACCGGCGAATTCGGACACCGACAGCTCGTTGAGGAAGGGCACGTCGTTCTCGAGAACCGCCAGGACTTCCGGCAGACCTTTCTCTTCCCAGACTTCCGGAGGATCCTCCGGGTCTATATAAGCCTGCATGACCAGGTCGATATGCTCTTCCATCATGTCGAGCACATTCTCTTTCAAGTCCGCATGCTCCAGGATCTTGCGGCGCTCGCGATAAATCACTTCACGCTGGGTGTTGAGCACATCGTCATATTGCAGTACATGCTTGCGGATATCGAAGTGGTGAGCTTCCACTTTCTTCTGGGCATTCTGGATGGAGTTGGAGACCATCTTCGCCTCGATGGGCATCTCCTCGTCGGCACCGATGAGATCCATGAGTCCGGCGATTTTCTCGCCGCCGAAAATCCGCATCAGGGTATCTTCCAGAGACAGGAAGAAACGCGCTGATCCGGGGTCGCCCTGGCGTCCGGCTCTTCCGCGAAGCTGGTTGTCGATACGGCGCGACTCGTGCCGCTCGGTGCCGATGATATGAAGTCCGCCGCGATTGACCACTTCATCGTGCTCGGCGTCGGTCTCTTTCTTGTATTTCTTCACCAGCTCGGCGAGCTTCTCTTCGTATTCGGGACTGTCCGGCTCGATTGACTCTTTGGACAGTTGCTCTTTAGCGAGGAACTCCGGGTTTCCACCGAGCAGGATGTCGGTTCCGCGACCCGCCATGTTCGTGGCTACCGTCACGCCGCCCCGGCGACCAGCCTGGGCGACGATATGAGCCTCGCGCTCGTGGTGCTTGGCGTTCAGGACCGAGTGCTCGATGCCACGCTTGATGGCTGCCACCACTTTAGCGGTGACATCGATGGAATAGAGGCGCTCGACAAGCTCGTCATGCTTTTTGCCGAGACTGGCTTCTACTTTCTTGATCGCTTCCTCCAGCTTCTCCTGGTCGATCTGACCGGGACGCTCGAGGATCTTCTTGAGGTTCTCCAGGGCTTCCCCGGTGAGATTGTGCTTTTTGATATATTCGGCAGCCTTGCCAATCTTGCGCACCAGATATTCGTTCATCTTCTGGGGCTTGCTGAGCAGCTCCGAGATGAGCTCGGACTTCTCGATGCTGACGGTACCTACCAGCACCGGCCGGCCGATCTCATGCATCTCGACGATTTCTTCCACCACCGAATAGTATTTCTGGCGCTCGGTCTTATAGATGATGTCCGAGTGGTCTTCGCGAATCGAAGGCTTATTGGTCGGGATAGCCACAACATCGAGGTTGTAGATCTTGTTGAACTCGGCAGCCTCGGTCATGGCTGTACCGGTCATACCGGCGAGCTTGGGATAGAGACGGAAGAGGTTCTGGTAGGTGATCGAGGCATAGGTCATGGTCTCATCCTGGATGGGCACCTGCTCTTTGGCCTCCACCGCCTGGTGCAGCCCCTCGGACCAGCGCCTGCCCAGCATCATCCTGCCGGTGAACTCGTCGACGATGACCACCTCGAGCTGGCCTTCCTCGTTGGGACGGACTACATATTCGCTGTCCCGCTTGTAGAGCTCCTTGGCTTTGATAGCCTGACTGAGGTGATGATGGAAGTTGAAATGCATGTCGAAAAGGTCGTTGACACCAAGGAGCTTCTCGGCGTTGATGACACCACGCTCGGTGATAAGAGCGGTGCGCTGCTTCTCGTCCACCCAGTAGTCGCATTCCTCGTCTTCTTTGTCCATGCCGCGCTCGAGCAGAGGCGCGATCTGAGCCATGCGCTTATAGATTTCGGTATAGGATTCGGAAGGAGCGCCGGAGATGATCAGCGGTGTTCTGGCCTCGTCGATGAGGATATTGTCCACTTCGTCGACGATGGCGAAATAGTAGGGACGCTGGACGAGCTCGTCGATGCTGGTGCGCATATTGTCGCGCAGATAATCGAAGCCGAATTCGTGGTTGGTACCATATGAGATATCAGCCCGGTAAGCTTTATACTTTTCGTGGTCCGGCTGGTGCGAATAGATCAAACCGACATCGAGCCCCAGAAAGCGATAGATAGTGCCCATCCACTCGGCGTCGCGCCTGGCGAGATAGTCGTTGACTGTGACCACATGGACGCCGCGCCCGGCAAGAGCGTTGAGGTAGACAGGCAGGGTCGCCACCAGGGTCTTACCTTCACCGGTTCGCATCTCGGCGATCTTGTTGAAGTGCAGAGCCGCTCCACCGATGATCTGGACGTCGAAGTGACGCATATTGAGGGTGCGCTTGCCGACTTCCCGGCAGACAGCAAAAGCTTCCGGAAGCATCTTGTCGAGCACCGAAGCCAGCACTTTGTCTTTCTGGAAGCGGAACTGACCCGGCATCTTGGGAGCGTCCTCGGGGATGAGCCGCATATCCGGCACGTCTTTGAGGGCGTTATCGATGATGGTCTTGAACTCGGCGGTCTTGCCTTTGAGCTCATCGTCGCTCAGGGCAGCTATCTGGCTTTCCAGGTTATTGGTACGCTCGAGATAGGGCTGCAGGCTTTTCACTCGCCGCTCGTTGGTGTCTCCGAAAAGACCTTTCAACCATTCACGACCTTTTTCATCCCAACTCATTGAGGGGCTCTCCCGCCTATTGGCAACTATTCTTCATAAGACCGTATCTTACCGTTTTAAGCCTGAATAAGCCTTTCTATCTCCAGATCCTTTTAGAAACGCTAAGCTCGCCAGTGCCTGGCCACTGTACGAAATACGGCAAAATGAGCTAGGATTCAGGCAGTTTCACAGATTCTCACAGGCTCCCAATGAACGAGAAAGAAAGCAAGCGCCCCCTCTCGGGGCTGTCCCTTGCGGATTTGACCGGCTTCACCCGGGATCTCGAGCTGCCCGATTTCAGGGCGAAGCAGCTCCATAGCTGGATCTATGGCAAGTATGCCGGCTCTTTCGAAGAAATGTCCAACCTCTCCACAGACCTGAGAGCCCGGCTCTCAGAGCTCGCCACTATCTCGCCCCTCAAGACCGCCTGCCTGGAAGTAAGCCGGGACGGCACGCGCAAATACCTTTTCGAGCTTCCGGACGGCAAACTGGTGGAATCGGTCCTCATGAGCTTCGAGGACAGACCGAGCCTTTCCGCCTGCCTCTCGAGCCAGGTCGGCTGTGCCGTCGGCTGCACATTCTGCGCCACCGGCTATCTGGGCTTCACCCGCAATCTCACCAGCCAGGAGATTGTCGACCAGATCATGAGCATCCAGCGTGAAAGCGGCAAACGTGTGGCGAACGTCGTCTTCATGGGTCAGGGGGAGCCCCTGCTCAATACCGAGGCGGTTATAGAAGCCATCCACCTGATTATCGAAAGCGTCGGTATCGGCGCCAGACACATTACTGTGAGCACCTCCGGCATCATCCCGGGAATAACGCGCCTGGCACAGGAAAAACTACCTGTCACCCTGGCCCTTTCCCTGCACGCTCCGGACACGAAAACCCGGGAAGAAGTCGTGCCGATCACGAAGAAATTCCCTATCCCGGCGCTTATGGATGCCTTATTCGAATACTACGAGGCGACCAGACGCAGGATAACCATCGAGTATGTGCTCCTGGCCGGAGTCACAGACAGACCCGAGCAGGCAGAGGCCCTGGCTGAGATGGTGGCGGATCTGCATTGCAATATCAATCTCATTCCTTACAATCCCACCTTTGCCAAAGACGGCACCGTGCTTTATCGCCGTCCCGAGATCAAGGCTCAGAAACGCTTCAAGAAGATCGCGGAGAGCACCGGCAAGACGGTCACCATAAGGCTCGAGCGCGGCACCGATATAGATGCTGCCTGCGGACAGCTCCACAACGCTTACAGCAAATCTACCTGAGCTACTCTTTAAGAGGCGCCTCGGCGCCATCACCGCCGGTAGTGTCACTGTCTATTTTCGAATTATCCGCATCCGCGCTATTGCTCCCGGCGGGAGATTTCTCCTCCGCCTTAGCCGGCGCCTTCTCAGTCTGCCTGGGAGCGGCAGCAGGAGCAGGCTTCGCGGCAGCCGGCGCCTGCCTGGCCCGAGCCCGAGCCAGGGATTCTTTATACTTTCGCAGCTGGGCAAGTCCGACCTGCGCCTTCTTTTTCAAGTCGCCGTGCCCGCCTTTATAGGCCACCCAGCAATACTCTGTTTCGGCACGATCGAGCCTGCCCAGGGCGAACAGACAGACCGCCATGTAATAGTGAGCGCTGACATCGTTCGGGTTGATCCGCACCTGTTGTTCCATTAGAGGCAGTGCTTTGGCGTATCGACGCTCGTTGACCAGCCTGATAGCCGCCTCCGAGGGTTTCGCTTCAACCGCTTGCACGGTTCCTGATAGAACCAGAAACAACGCCAGGATCTGCAAGACTTTCATTTTTTGTCACTCTCCTCGAGACCGAAAATATCATGGAGGGTATTGGTCAGCTTCTGCCGATTGTTGAGCTCGAACATGCTGGACACTTTGCGCATCCCGGCAGGAGGCTTGAAACTCACCTGGCTGGCCGGAACTCTGGCGATCTTCATCGCCTTCAGACGAATATTATTCCTTTTCGGAAGCTTTTCCACCCAGTACAGAGGCACGCCGTCGAGATTCTTTATTCCGTACCAGGCGGAAAGAACCTCGATTTGCATCTTCGAGCAGGGAATCGCTTTCGTTTCCACCAGCTCCACCATACAGACCTGGGGCTTTGCCCTGGACATATAGAAATCGTCTGAATGCATGGTCTTCCAGACCAGGCGGCGCGAAGCAAGGCCGCGAAAAGTCAGCTTCTCATCCGAAACGGTCTTCTTGCGGTTGAATTCGTCCCGGTCGGCATTCCTTTCGAGGAAGAATCCGTTCTTCTGCCAGTTCGCCGCACGGTGCTCGAAAATAGTCTTGGTACTCTCGTTGACCATCGTGGCATCCCAGACAGGAGCCCTGGCCACGACGATGTTACCGCCGGTGGTGGTGATCTTGATTGCATCGGCTCCCAGATAGATTCTGCTGGGTGCTGTAATCAATCCGGCACCGTAGTCCACTATCCAGACATCCCCTTTGTCCGCGCAAAAGCAGGCCGGCTGAGCAAGCCAGAGAAAAAGAAGCAAAATCAGGGCCTGCCGGGGGTTCTTAGCGAACATATAAAGTATTATAGCCAGTTGACCATTAGAGGGAGACTCGGAAGCTCGTGGGAAGAAGACGAAAGACTGCAATTGCGGCAGCTATCATGGCAGCCCAGTTTCTTACAACCGCTCCTCCGGCGGTATTCGCTCAGGCATCGAAAGAGAGCAGAAAAGTGAAACTGGTCCTTCAGGTCACCATCGACCAGCTCCGCGGCGATCAGCCCAGCCGCTTCAAGAGCCGGTTCGGCGCCGGCGGTTTTCGTTATCTCATGGACTACGGCACGGTCTACAACTACGCCCATTACCGGCATTCGGATACCGAGACCGGTCCGGGACACGCTTCCCTGGCAACCGGAGCGGCTCCCGCCCAGCATGGCATCATAGCCGGCGAGTGGTGGGATCATGATAAGCACCAGCCTGTCTATTCTGTGGAAGACGACAAATTCCCGGTTCTCTCCGAGACCGATGACCGGACTTCGGGCACCACTTCGCCGACCCTGGGCAGGGCGCCCACCAATCTTCTTTCCACCACCATCGGCGACGAGATCTTCATAGCCTCGGAAGGAAAAGCCAAGGTCTTCGCGGTGTCTGGCAAAGACCGGGCGGCGATACTGCCTGCAGGCAGGACAGGGAAAGCCTTCTGGCTGTCCCAGGGCGAGCTCGTCTCCAGCACCTTCTACTATGACAGGCTCCCGGACTGGGTACTCGCCTGGAACAGCAAGAAGCTCGCCGACACTTATAAAGACCGTTCCTGGGAGCTCCTCAAAGAACCCGGATCTTATACGCGGCTGGACAGGGACCAGCGTCTATTCGAAGGCTCTTTCAAGCATCTCGGAAAGACCATGCCCAAAAAGCTCGCCTGCGACAACCCGCGACAGTTCTATAAAGGTCTCGAGCACACCTTCGCCAATGACGAGCTGGTTCTGGCCTTCGCTAAAGAGCTGGTGGCAAAAGAGTCCATAGGAGAGGACGAGACAACCGATTATCTCTCGGTGAGCTTCTCGGGTACCGACTATGTAGGACATACCTGGGGCATCGGCAGTCTCGAAGCCGAAGACAATATCTTGCGAGTGGACCGGGTCCTCAATGATCTGTTCACTTATATAGACAAGACAGTCGGTGCCGACAACACTCTCATAGTGCTCTCCGCCGACCACGGCGCCGGCGAGATCACCGAGTATATGCAGTCGCTGAAGTTCCCGGCCCTGCGCATCGTCAAGAAAGATCTCATCGCCTCCATGAACGAATACCTGCGCAAGCAATTTGCTCTCGAGGACGGCGTCAATCTCATCGAGCGCTTTCTCTATCCGGCGCTTTATCTCGATCTCGACTTGCTCGAAAAACTCAAACTCGATCGCGAGACAGTGGAGAAAAAACTAGCCACCCGGGTCATGCAAGAGCCCGGAGTGCTCTTCGCCCTGACTCGCTCGGACATTCTAGCCGGCCGCCTGCCGTCCACCCTCCCCCATGTAGCTGCCTTCGTCAACAGTTTCAACCCCCAGCGCTCCGGCGACGTGCAGCTCCTGGTCAACCAGCATGTGGTCACCAAGGGCAAGGACTGGCATGAAAAGCCCTGTACCCATGGCTCGGTCTGGACCTATGACACTTATGTGCCGGTCATGGTAGCCGGTCCGACGGTGCCTGCCCGAACTGTGAGCAGACGGGTAGCGCCTTACGACATCGCGCCCACCATCGCTGTTTTCCTGGGCATCAAACCACCCAGCGGCTCGATAGGGGATCCTCTCGTAGAGGCTCTGACTAGATAATCGCTGCCCTGTGCTTGAGGGTCTCCTCAGCCAGAGGATTGAACTCGAAACGCCCCTTCTCATTGCGGCTCACCCGCCCCCAGGGAACGCCGGGCTCATGATCGAAGACCACAAGCCAGTTCTCATCGGCAGCCTTTGAAAGCCATTCCGATTTGACATCGCAACTGGTGAGGGGGAAATGATCGTAGCCCATCACCCATGGTGGCTGCACATGACTGCGAGTCGGCATGATATCCGCGAAGAAAACGCCTTTCTCACCAGCCGATTCGAAACAAACGATCTGGTGGTGGCTGGTATGACCGCCGGTGACCCTGGCGAAAACGCCGGGAACGATTTCAGTGTCGCCGTCGATCAGCTCCAGAACACCGTGCTCGAAAAGCGGCTCGATATCGTCCATCCGGTAGCTGGCCACCGCCCGGGCATTGCAGTTGTGGGCGAACTCCCATTCGCCTTTTTGAGCATAGTATTTCGCGTTGGGAAAAGATGGGACCAGCTTGCCATCCACAAGGCGAGTGGCGCCTCCGGCATGATCGAAATGAAGATGCGAGATGATCACGGCGTCGATATCGCTATTTTTCAAACCGAGCTCGGCAAGCATTTCACCGGTATCCACGAGGGTCTCCACGGCATAACGCTCTCTTTCCCTGGTACTCCAGCGGTCGCCCATACCGGTCTCCACCAGGACTCTCGCCCGGGGAGTCTCGATCAGGAGGAGATTGCAGTTGAGATGAACTCGATTATCCTGATCGGGCGGCGAGACTCTCTGCCAGAGGGTCTTGGGCACCACTCCGAACATCGCTCCGCCATCGAGGCCGAAACGACACTCCCTAATTATGGACAACTCGAAATCTCCGAATTTCACGACCTCATCCTCTTTCGACTTCTATCTGAACTGTGATCTTAACTCATTTCAAGCTCTTTCCGGCTCCGGAAGTAAAGATAAGGAATGAGCAGAAGCCCCAGACCGGCAAGAGCCAGACCCAGATAAAAGCTGTCCGGATGATATTCGAAAACGACTTCATGATCCCCTGCCTGTGGAATCGCCACCGCTCTGGTGAATCCGTTGGCGGTGAGGATCCTTGCAGGCTCCCCGTCCAGACTCGCCCGCCAGCCGGGATAGTCCTGATCGGCAAGCACCAGAAAACCAGGGCTCTTTGTTTTTACCGCCAGGACAATCCGCTCCGCGGTCGACTCGGTCCACTCCACAGATCCTCTCATAGGTCCTCTTATAGCCTCTCCGCCTCCCTCTACAAGAGTAGCGGCATCCGGATCGAAACCGCTTGCCGGATCGAGGATCGCATCGATGACCTTGTTTCGCGACTCGATATCTTCTGCCGTCCCTGTAAAATAACAACGCTCTAGAGCCCCCCGGACCTCATAGAGCCTCAGGTTCATGGCTCTGTCCTCCGCCAGTAGATTGAAACTGCCGGGAGCAAGAAGGGGGACCGGAATATCTTTTTCAATGTGCCGGTAGATCTGAGTGAGCACATATCGGGTAGCGGTAAGCCGGCAGAAGCGGGCCAGGGGCAGGTCCGAAACAGGCTCGCTGC
The DNA here is from genome assembly GCA_020431945.1 of Cyanobacteria bacterium HKST-UBA02. The sequence continues at coordinate 26,994 of JAGQHH010000038.1, forward strand.
GCTCCTGGAGGCTCTGGCTCGACTTGAAATAGGACTCCAGGAAAGTATGGTAGTAGTCCCCGCGCATGGTGCCCTCGAATCCATAAGACGAAGGAACACCGAAATCGAGATTGGTATCGGACTTGAGGATCTGTCTGTTGTATTGATAGACACGATGGGTGGCGATTCGTTGATTGTCGCCAAGATATGAGGGCGGCACAGTGAGACGCTCGAGAAAGAGATCGAGGATGCGGCTCCTGCCGTCATAGCCATTTTTGGAAAGAAACTGCATGGCAAAAGACGGCTGATTATAAAAATCTGCTGCCGCCCCGTCTCGCTCATGAAGAAAAGCGCTGGCAAGCAGGCTGAAAGCGAGACCGGCAGAAAGAATAAGACAAGCCAGTTCTTTCTTTATCAGTTTTTGTGCCGCACCGTATCCGATGACGGATATCAACAAGCCGACAAGTGATGAGATCAAGAGCGCCTGACAGAGTGCCTGCTCTACACCCTGCAACGCCAGGCAGCTTCCACCGGCAAGGAGCCAGAGTACCGCAGAGTATATGGAGCCTCTCTTTTGACTGACCGAAGAATCGGAATCGAAAGTGTAGAGACCCCGGGCGGCAAGCACAGCCAGGCCGAGAGAGGGAATGAAAAGAAGTTTGACCGGGAAGCGCACGAATCCAAGTAACGGGAAAGCATCTACAAGTGCCGGCATGACCGGGGTCGATTTGCCCAGGGCAGCCAGGAAACCGACTGCGGTCAGGAACAGAACAGGCAGCGCATATCGCCATCGGCGGTCGAGAGCGCCCCAGAAAGCCAGGGTAAGCACCACCGGGCCCATATATGCACAGGAAAGATAGGGTACGGTGAGATCGCGGAGAAAGACATTTCGAAAAGCCGCTCCATGTAAACGCAGATCACCCATATAAGGACCAACCACCATGGTGAGCAGATCGTAGAACGAAGCGCTGTAATAGAAAACTTCTTTCGAGGTGAGCCCTACTGCCCGGCGGCTCACCGAAAGCCACTCGGCAGTAGGGAGCAAGACCGGAAGAGCAAGCAGGACTCCAAGGACCACAGACCGAACCTGCCATATGAAAGAAGACGGGAAAAGATCGAGCTTCTCTTGCCGCCTCACAAAGATCGACACCAGGACAAAGAGACCGGCAAGCATGAGACCGGGGACGAAGATCTCGGGACGTCCCGAAGCGATCAACATGAAGGTCGAGAAGGCTCCACCGAGAGACAAAGAGAAAGAGCGTTCCGGCGCCGCCCCCTCGAGAGCTTTGATGAAAAAAAGAGAAAGAGGGATCCAGGCAGCCCCGGCTACAAGTGTATGGTTGCTCGAAAGCGCGAACATATAGCCGCTCAGCCCATAAGCGAGGGCCCCGGTGACGGAGGGCAGGAGACTCCAGCGGAAGCTCCGCAGGAGAAGCAGCATACCCAGTCCGGCAAGAGCCTGATGCAACACCATATTCAGTGCAAGGGCCTGACTGAAGGGCATGATCGCAAAGAGCAATGTCGGCGGGTAGAGGAAGCTCGGAAAAGTCACCGCGATCTGGGGCATGCCGCAATAATTGAGCGGGTTCCAGAGGGGCAGGCTGCCCTGCTTCAGTGCTTCAACGATAAACCGGCAATGAGGCTCGAGGTAGAAAGAGGCATCGGTGTAATAGAAAGTCTGCGCCCCGGAAAGAAATGGCCAGTAGAAAATCAGCAGAACCAGCAAGAGTGATGCTGTGAACAGGGTGGCGCTATTCTTGACATTCAATTACTTGGGGCGCCCGAACATATAGATATCGACACCGAGCTTGAGGAGCTCCTGATGCACCCGCTCTCGCATCGGTCCGTGCTCCGGCGAGGACTTATAGACTTTCATCCAGAGCTTGATCAGTCTCTCTCTGGTGAGCTCCTTGAGACGCTGGTCCTGGGCCGACTCATAGACATTGGTTAGGACATTTATCTCTTTAACCAGGGCTGGAATATTGGCCCTGAGGATCTCAGCCTGCCTGACCAGCCAGTCCGGCGCTCCGGGAAATTTCGCTGCCATCTCGTAATAGCGAGCTGCCGCCAGGTGGTCCCGGGCAAACATATATTGATTGAATCCAGCTATGAACGGCAGATACCAGTTGTCCGGGTCGGCTTCGATTCCCCTCTCGATGAGCTCGGCGGCCCGGCGAGGTCGCCCCTGATCCCCGCCGACGGTAAAAGCAGCGAACCAGTAGGCATTGAGAAAACGAGGATCGAGCCCGGTGACCAGATCGAGATAGCGATCCGCCTGAGCATAGTGGTCTTTATCTCGCGCCCTGCTGTCCCCGACATAGCCGATGAAAGCAAGCCAGTAACAATCAGCCAGGAGCTGGTCGAAACCAAGGGAGACCATCTTCACCGACTGCACCGAAGGAATGAAATCCGGACTCGAGGGATTACCGCCCTGAAGCGTGAGAAGTCTGGCATGGCTCAGATGGATAACCAGAGCCAGGGCGATAAAGCCCGCGACAGTCAGGATTCTCTTAATTGTCTTGTCCTAGTTATCTACTGGTTCGAGAGTACCAGGTAAGTGCCGGCTGCGGTACCGCCCAGGGGATTGCCGTCTTTGTTGGCGCCCCGGATGGCATAGCTGGTGCCGCCCACATTGCTGTACTCGATCTGTCCCTTGGTGCCGACCGCGCCGCCTGCCGTAGTGCGGGCAGCCTGAACATCGGAAACGCTTCCGGCCTTGGGAGCTTCCGGAGCGCCGGTGAAGGGATTGACCGGATAGTTTCCGCCGGTGGGCGAAGTCTGACTGCTATTGCCGCCAGGGAAATAGGACTTGTAAGAGGCGTCGGTGGCGCTAGACGGATAGGTGCCGGCAGCGTCCGTGGCGTAAGCCTCGGCAGCAATCTGGGCGGTACGCATATTGGCTTTCACCGATGCTTCCCGGGCCTTGTCCTGGGCGCCGATGAAGTTCGGGAGCGCGATTGCTGCCAGAATGCCGATGATAATCACTACTACTAAGAGCTCGATCAGGGTGAATCCTGATTGCGAGCGAATTTTTCTCTTGTGCAATGCCATAACCAGTTCCTCACGATCCGGCAAAAGCGCTGCCGGTAAATAAAAACAACAAGCGACCTTTCAGGGTACCCAAGTATTGCCCATAAGATTTCGGAAAATAACAAAGGTCCAAAGGAAAAAGCCGCCAAGGGCAGGTGCTTGACGACTTTACATTAATTTACAATCCCGGAATTGCTTCCAATAAATACGGGAATGTCTGTTTTTATCGAGACTCTAGACTGCCGAGAGCTCTTTGCCGTGCTTGTGACGATCGTGGGCGACGACGCGGCGGGGGCGGCGCAGGTGGTCCATGAAACGATGATGCGCCAGGGTATCGATCTGAGCTTGAGGAGTTTTGTCCGGAACAGACAGGACGAACTCGTCATTATTGGTGAGCTTTGGCTGTTTGTTATAACGACCGACCAGATAAAGGTAACCACCCCTGGTTGCATATACATAATGGATCATTGATGCCTGCCTTTCTAGATGTGTGCCGCCGGGATTCCAGATCGAACCGATTGACGACGTCCCTACTGTACAACAGCTAATGGTAGGAGCAATACCAGTGTTTCAAAGAGAAACATAATATTGTCTGAACAATTGTCCTTAGCGATCTTTGTGAACGCCACTTAAGAATCACTGTTCATGCGGGATCCTGTTGTTTACACAAAAGTGGAAATTCAAGAGGAAAAGCGAAAATAAAATTTTGCGCCCTCGCATTATAGGCGCAATATATGCGCAGGTGACCCTTTTCTATTTCTCCCCGGCAATCAGCTCGGCCAGATCGTCTCCCATCACCACCGTTACATAGCTGTCGATGTCGCCCACCGAGGCGTTTACCACCGATCCCACACCAGCGAGATCCGCTTTCACCAGGGCTGCATCCTCGGGATTGCCGCGCTGAGCGATGATCTCGGTGCTGGATGCGGCGGTCTTGCCCTTATCTTTCGCACTCTTCAGGCGAAGATTGCGATATCCCCGGTCGCGGAGATGCTTCATGACCTTGCGTGCCAGCTGCCGGTCCGAGCTCTCGTTGACCAGAGAGACCACCAGGCGGCGGCGCTCGGATTCGACGAAAGAGGAGCCGAGCATCTTGGCTATGATCTTGCGTGTATCGCTTCGATCGACTTCCCAGTCGCCGGTCCCGGAAAAGCGTCCGGGCAACATGACCAGGGTCTGGTTCTCTTTCGGCACTGCCTTGACGAATGAGACCAGGCTGGCGAGCTTGCCAGGGTCGAGATCGGAGAGCATGAATCGATCGGCGATCTCGAGCAGTTGCGGTATATGCGTCCAGGATGCCGGCTGCATAGCCTTGTCCAGAACCGCCCGGATAAAGATCTCCTGGCGCTGCACCCGCCCTATATCGCCGAGACTATCATGGCGGAAACGAACGAATCCCATGGCCTGGGTGCCATCGAGAAGCTGAGAGCCCGGCTCGAGATCGATATTGAGGGCAGCGGAGCGATCGCGATAGCGCATCTTCTTGGGGACATCGACAGTGATACCACCCAGCTCATCAACTAAGTCCACGAGACCCCGGAGATTGAGCACTACATAATGATTGACCGGCAGACCGACAAGATCGCTTACAGTCCGGCAGGCCAGCTCCGGACCACCCAGAGCATTAGCGGCGTTGATCTTTTGTATACCGTGACCGGGTATGCGAGCCTGGGTGTCCCGGGGAATCGAGAGTACCGAAAGAGAGTTGCGATAGGGATCTAAGAGGGCGAGCATGATCGTGTCGGAGCGCCCGGTGAAGGCTTCCAGATCCTTGGTCTTATGCCTGCCGTGACCGTTATAGACAACATCGGTCCCGAGCATGAGCACGGTCATCGGCTCGGTGAGCCCGCCCCAGCGAAGAGCCGGAGGAAGCAAGGCCGGGCGCAGAAAAAGGGTCGCTACATAGCCGACAATAATGCCGGTGAGAGCGCAAACCACAAAGAGCATTCCCCAGTTGCTGGCTTTCAAGTCAATTGATTCCGGTCCGGTCCTGGCATATTATACGTTTCGTGATTGAAGACCTGACAAGAAATTCACAAAGACGGCTCCCCCGGGAGGGCAGGCTCCTTGCCATCAATTTCGGCGGCATAGGCGACGAGATCCTCTTCCTGCCAACTCTATCCACCATCAGAAACGCACTTCCGGACTGGTCCATCACCCTCATGGTCGAGCCCCGCTCGGCATCGGTGGCTCAGGTCACCGACCTGATCGACGAGGTCATCGCTTTCGACATCAAAAAGCGCCCTCTCTTTCCCGGGGACCTCAGAGAAGTCCTCTCTCTGATAAGAAGCGGCGGATTCGACGTGGTGGTCTCGTCCGGCAGCTCGCCCCTGGTGAGCATGCTCCTTTTCCTTTCGGGAGTACCGGTCAGGATCGGCTACCGGACAGGTGCTCTATCCACTCTATTGCTTACCGATCCTGCCCCCCTCCATCGCGAGCAGTATGCCGGCCATATGTACCACAGCCTGGCCGGGCAACTGGTGAAGAGCTTCGGACTGCCGGAGGAGTCGGATTCGGCAAAAAATCCCCGGGCCCATCTCAATCAGGACTCCATTGCTTCCATGCAAGATCTTCTCGCCGGTCTCGGTATCGATGAAAGCAGATCCGGGGACTCTAAAATCGTCCTCTTCCACCCGGGCACCAGCCGCCTGGCGGTGGAGAAAGGAATCATCAAGACCTGGCCGGCCGGGTCCTGGGTCGAGCTTGCCGCCATGCTCGACAGTCTTGCCGGAGAATCGGGAGAGAAGCTCCAGATCGTTCTGGCCGGCGGTCCCGACGACGCCGAAGCCATAGAGCAGATCACCAGAGAATCCAGCAAACAGATCATCTCCGCCTATGGTGGCACAAAAAGTCTCGCGGAGCTTGCCGCTCTTATTCATCTGAGCGACCTCATGGTCTGCGTCGACTCAGCGCCCATGCACCTGGCGGTTGCCCTGGGCAAGCCCCTGGTGGCTCTATTCGGTCCCACCAATCCCTATCTGCTCCTGCCGGACGATCCCCGCTTCAAATTCATCTGGGACAACAAGAACGCCCGACGAGAGATGTTCGACGGTCTTGGCGTCGATATCGCCCCTTCCACCGTCCTCAATACCATCAAAGCTCTTCTGGCTCAGCCGGCTCTTCTTTGAGGTCGGATTTTAGCTCAAGACTTTTTGCTCAAGACTTTTTGCTTGATACCTGGGTACGCCTCTTGAGCTCGGCCTTGTAATTGGCGCCCTTCTGATCGGGATCGATTGAATCGACCCCGAGCCCCAGGAAATTGTCATTGAACTCTTCTTTGATCATGAGCTCGAGATTGGCGCCCTGATCGCCAAGGATCGAGAGAAGCGCCTCCACCACCGAAGGATCGAACTGCTTGCCGCTCATTCTCTTGAGCTCATCCACCGCCCGGTCATGCCCGATGGCGTCTCGATAAGGGCGATCGGTAGTCATCGCGTCATAGGCGTCCGAGACCAGGATGATCCTGGCACCGATAGGAATATCCTCGCCGGCTATACCATCGGGATAGCCGGTGCCGTCGAAATACTCATGGTGATGCTTGACGTACTTGCGAGCACGCTTGAAGCCCTGGAGCTCGCCGATTATCTGAGCGCTCTTCAGGGGATGCCTGGCCATAATCTCTTTCTCTTCCGGAGTGAGCTTGTCGGGCTTCCAGAGGATGGACTCCGGCACACCTATTTTGCCGATATCATGGAGTATGCCACCAAGCTCGATGTCTCTGAGATGATCGGCGTCGAGACCGAGGGTCTTGCCGATCAGGACGGCTATTCTGCTTACCCTGAGACTGTGGCCGGCAGTGTAGTCGCATTTTGCATCCAGGGCATCGGCCAGGGCCCGGATGGTTCCCATGGAAAGCTGCTCGAGCTCGTTCATGGCTCGCTTGAGCTCGACGATCAGCCAGTCGTTATGCTGCTTGAGGTCATAGGACTCGAGAGCGCGCTTGACAGTCAGCTTGAGCTCGGCGGAGTCCCAGGGCTTGGGAACATATTTGTATACATGACCTTCGTTGATCGCTCCGATAAGAGCCTCGGCGTCGGTATAGCCGGTCAATAGAATCTTGATGGCGTGGGGGCGTACATCGAGGGACTGCTCCAGGAGCTGCACCCCGGACATGCCAGGCATTCTCTGGTCGGTGATGATCAGGCTGACATCATGCTCGGCGAGAAGCTCGAGTCCGTGAGCAGCATTGTCCGCTTCCAGGACCTCATAATCTCGTCCCAGGACTCGTTTGAGCAGCCGGAGATTGGCTACTTCGTCATCGACGACGAGAATGAGATGAGGCTTCGAGCGGGGATACACTGTCTTAATTTCCTTTTAAAGGGATGGTCACCGAGAATTTCGTGCCCTCGCCAGGCTGGCTCGAGACGCTTATCTGGCCGCCGTGCCGCTCGACGATGGAGTGACAGATGGAGAGGCCGAGCCCCGTTCCCTGACCAACAGGCTTGGTGGTGAAGAAGGGATCGAAGATTTTACTCTGAATCTCGGGTTTGATGCCAGGCCCATTATCCCGAATCGTCACCGTGACCCGGCCATTCTTACATTCGGTCTTGATTCCCACCCGCCCCTCGGGCATCTCTTCCACAGCCTGACCGGCATTGGAGAGAAGATTCATCCAGACCTGATTGAGCTGACCGGGATAGCAGAGCACTGCAGGAAGGTCAGCCAGCTCCCGGTCCACCGGAATCTTGTCCCTGCCGAAGTACTGGGAGAGAATCTTGAGAGTGGATTCGATGCCCTCGTTGATCGAGGCCTCTTTGAGCTCGGCCTCGTCGAGACGGCTGAAACTCTTCAGGTTCCGGACTATATGCCGGATACGGTCGGAACCTTCATTGAGATCGGCAATGATGTTGTCCAGGTCAGTAACAAGAAATTGATACTTCACCTTCTCTTTCAGGTCATCGAAAGCAGCTCGCTCGGATTCAGGAAGCTCTTCCATGGAGTCGATGAGCCGCTTCATGTCATTGACATACTCGCTCAAGTAAGGCAGGTTGCCATGCACGAAATTGATCGGATTGTTCAGCTCGTGTGCAATTCCCGCCACGAGCCGACCAAGAGACGCCATCTTCTCCTGGTGAATGAGCTGGGATTGCATGGCCCTCAGCTCCGAGTTCTTCGCATCCAGATTGAGGTTCTTCTTCTGGAGGTCCTCGTTTTTCCTCGACAGCTCCTCGATGAGGGTCTCCTGCTCCACAGCCACCGCCACCTGGCCCGCCACGGACTTGATCAACTCGAGCTCGGTCTCGGACCAGTGCCGGCGAGGATCCATTTCGGCAATCACTATCACGCCTTTTGAATCCCCGGCATAGATCATCGGTTGCACCACCAGGGATCCGTAACCAGCCTTGTCGAGAGCCCCTTTTACAGGCTCGAAGAAACTATCCTCCCCCGGGCTCGAATACACGAAAGTCTTGAGCACCGTGCCGTCAGGCAGCTCCTCGTAATGAGCCTTCTTCTGGAGCAAGTAACCACATATAGTATCATCGAGATTGACCAGATCGGCCAGCTTTGCCCGCTTGCTTCCCGAATCTACATTGGCTTCTCTGACGACGATATCATCGCCCCTTTCCGATAGCCGGCAAACAATGGCGCAGCGAAAGACACCCACAGCCTGGGCAAGCTCCTCCACTGCAGTAGCCAGCATATCGTCGAATTCCAGGGTACTCCGCAAGGCCGAATTGATGGAATTGATCAGGTGCTCGCGCTGGCTCCGGGTCTGCATCTCCGCCACCATGAGGTTATTCTGTTCGAGCTGCTCTCTCAGACGGTTGGCCCCCTGAAGAGCAACATCGGACATATAACCGCAAAATCTCGCCCAGATGAACGAGACACTCACCAGAAGGAGAGAGCGTCCAAGTATTCGGCTCCAGAGCTTACTCACATACACAGATTCCATCAGATTGTCGCCACTCTGAAAGAGATAGGACAGAGAGCTCGCATTCTCCACCACCAGGAGCCCCACATAGCTGACGGACACTCCGAGAGCAGTGAGATAAGTTCCCTTCTTCCCGAAGGTATAGCTCGAAAGCAGAATCGGAAGAAGATAAAGGACATAGAGATCCGACTCCAGACCCATGGTGAAGCCCACCAGAAGAGTCAGACAGACGATGTCCAGAAAGGTGAGGATGGCATTGCTCAGATTGAGGTGCCTGCGCTTATTTACTTTCAAAGCGCGGATCAGGACAAGAGCAAGGGCTCCATAGAATATGACCATCCCGATCACCAGCCCGGTCCCGAAAGTGTCGAAAGCATAGGAGCCAATCAGAGCAAGACAGGCATAAATGACAAAGCCGGCTCCGGCAATGGCAAAGCGGAGGTAGATAAGCTGCTCGGTCTTGGCAAGGAGCTCCTGGGACGTCTGAATCTTGGCAGGCTTGAGGGCGACTTCCATGTAACCGGCTCGAGGTCGTTCGCCAGTAATGTTACTAGGTTTTTGAGGGGGATCAGTGCCTCTGCCTGAAACTCAACCGATATCGGTTGAGTTTCAGAAGACTTGACGTGCCGGGGCTCTCCCGGCAATTCATTTAAATATACTGGGCTGCGCGCTTATAGACTTCCGCCGCCTCGGCGAAACGCCCCAGACTCTTGAGGGTGGCACCCCAGGCCTCATAGGTGTCTCCGTCATAAGGATCGATTTCGGCAGCCTTCTGATACTTCTCCAGGGCCAGCTCATGCAGACCAAGAAGGGCAAGAGTCTTTCCCCAGCTGAAGAAAAGGGCGCTGTCACCTTCGAAGAGCTCGGAAGCGACCCTGAACATCTCGTCGGCTTCGGCGAACCGGCCTTTAGAAAGGAAGATCTGCCCGGCGAGGACCCTGGCGGGACCGTTGTCCGGTCTTTCGTTGATGAGCTCCTGGAGCAGATGGAGGGCCTCGTTGGTGCGATTCTGGGCGCGCAGAGCCTTGGAGAGAGCCAGCTTGGCCTCTACATCATGGGGAAGCACATCGAGCATGCGCATGGATTGTTGCATGACAAAATCGAACTGATGGGCTTCGAGAAGCTTGTCCAGGGCTTCCTTCTGGGGCACTATACAGAGCGGATCACGAACGATGGCTTCTCTGTATTCGTGCCGGGCCACTTCGATTTGACCGAGACCTTCGAGACTGCGGGAGAGATGCAGATGACCGAGACCGTAGCCATCATTGATGCTGACACATTGCTTGAATTTCTCCACTGCTGCGTCATGCTTACCGGCAAGCGCCAGGGCGCAACCCCAGCCATCCAGGGCCAGGTAGTTTCGCGGATTGCCTGAAAGGGCCTTCTCGAAACAGAGCTCGGCAGCTGTGCTTCGCCCGGCGCCGAGATGCGAATAGCCGAGCCAGAGCTGGAGGTCGGGGTGCTGGAGCCCCATCTTCTCGACTTTGTTGAGCTTCTCGAAAGCCTGATCGAAACGTCCGAGCAAGAGAAGATTGACGGCACAGTACATGGCCAGATCGACATTGGCATAATTGATCTCGAGCCCTTTCTCGAAGACCTCGGCAGCCCTCTCGTATTCCCCCACAGCCATATTGACCAGGCCGAGATTGAGTCGGGCTGGCTCCATGGTGGGATCGACATCGACGGCCTGGAAAAATTTCTCGGCGGCCTCGTCGAGCTTGTTCTGCCGAAAAAGATTGGCGCCCCAGTCGTTATAGATAACGGCACGCTCGGAGGCATTCATTGACTGTGGCGCAAAGCTGATCGCTTCCTGGTAATGCTTCACCGCCTCGTCCAGCTTTTGCAGGTGTACCAGGGCAGCAGCCCAGTTGCGATGAGCCAGGGCATACTGGCTGTCGATCTCCACGGCTCTGGCGAAATAGGTGAGGGCGTCCGAGAACTGACCCAGGGCGCAGAGGGCCGTACCGAGACCGTTATAAGCCTCGGCAAGCTTGGCGTCGGCATTGATGGCTGCCTGGAAATGCTCGACGGCCTCCTGATATTGATCGAGCTGGAAGCTCGATATGCCGGCCTGATAGTGTGCTGCAGCCATCTGCGGAGCGAGCTTGAGAGCCTGGCGAAACTGGCCCAGGGCGCCCCGGTGGCTGCCCATGCCCGATAGCGCGAGACCCCAGTGTAGATGTCCGACAGCAAAATCGGCCTTGCGCTCGCAGGCGTCCCGGAAATGCGGCATGGCTTCCTTGGGGCGATTCTGCTTGAGCAGGCACAGACCGAGCTGGTAGTAAGCATCAGCGAAATTGGCATTCAGTCCCAGGGCATTCTTGAGGTGTCTCTCGGACTCGTCGAATCGTCCCATGTTGAAGCATAGAACACCGAGACTGAACTCCACATCCGGATCATCGCGAACCTGCCGGGCATGGCGAATCAGAACAGAATGAGCCTCCTCCCAGCGATCCTGGGTGACTAGATCTTTGACAAGCTGCATTACTTTGTTCAAGACGATTTCAGGCCCGGGGCTTGCTAGCTAGATATATCACACTATTTGAGGGCGAAGAACACAAACAGTACGATAGCAGACAGCAAGAACTGTGTGAGCCAGAAAAGAACGACCACCTGCCATTCGCTCCAGCCTTTCTCTGCCATGACAATCTCATAGTGATGATGAATGGGAGCCATGCGAAAGAGCCTCTTGCCCTCGCCGGGCAGACGACGGCTCAATTTGATCCAGACGACCTTTGCAAGGGGAAGCTTCTCCTCGCCGTCGAGCTTTTTAGTGAGCTTGAAATAAATCACCTGGGACATCACCGAGAGGGTCTCGATTACATAGATAAGCGCCAGGGGAATGAACCAGATCGTCAGCCCACCGGCAAGAACGAGGCCGGCCATGAGCCCACCGATGAAAAGACTGCCGGTGTCACCCATGAAGATCTTGGCCGGGTAGCGATTGAAGATCAAGAATCCGCAAAGGGCTCCGGCTGCCACGGCGCAGGTGACGGCATACTCGAGAAAGTTGGAGCCTGCATAGCCTTCACCGATAAAGAGGAGCATTACCGCCATTACTGCAAATACCTGGCAACTCGTTCCGGCGGATAGTCCGTCCATGCCGTCATGGATATTGATGGCATTGGCAGTGGCAGCCACCACCACTGTGGTGAGAGCCACGAAAAGAAAGGCCGGAGGCACCAGGGCACCGATATCGGCAAAAGTACTGAGCTGGGCGAGACCGGAAAGGGAAGTGGAAAGCTCCCGGGAGAAAGGCAGAAAAGCGATCTGCTGGCTGCTCATCACCAGAAAGAGCCCGAGAAGAAGCCCGATGAAAAGCTCGCTTCCCAGGCGCAGATAGCCGGATATTCCGATATTGGAGCGGGAGGAGATCTTGGCATAGTCGTCGATGAAACCGAGTATGCCGCAGCCCAGCCCCACCGCCAGGGGAAGATAGTGCCACATCTGCGGCTTGAGCCCGAGCATGCCCCAGATGATCTGGGTGAGGACCACTGTCACCAGGGCGAAGATCACACCGCCTGTGGTGGGGGTCTTCTGCTTATAGGCGTGACTGGCGGGACCGTCTTCCCTCAGATACTGCGCGAATTGCTTGGACTTTATCCACTTTATATAAAAAGGATAGATCGCCGAACAGACTATCATCCCCCCCATACAAGCAGTAATCAACTCAAGTGGATGTGGGATGCGGCTTATCGGGATCAAGGTCAAGGGATGGACTAATCCAGGTAGAAACTCGTCACTATTTTACGGCGTTCTTTTGCATAGTTCACCGATTCCAATAGTGTATGGCTTGTGTGGTAGAGGAAGCAAATAATCTGCTGACATCGATCGATTATCTCGTGGTTACAGACCTTGCTGGCATCCGCGAGGGTCATCGAGCGGCGTTCCGGATATTCAGTGATGTTTTTGATGCCGATCAGGAGATCTTGTACTTCCCCGGGCTGCTGGCCGATTGTCTGAGGAAGGATGATGCTCAGGCGATCCGGATTGGCCCGCTGGGCGCCTTTGATCACCGCCATATTGGTACCATTGGCACCACCGCTGGTAAATATCTGGTTGCCCA